>CAUJEY010000297.1 GCA_963169325.1 Bacteroidota bacterium | reverse complement strand
CCGCGTACAAGGTCCGTGTCATCCGTGTTCCCATCCTTCGCGAGCGGCCCTCGTAGGAGGATGGGAACACGGATGACACGGACCCTGTACGCGGATTTTCACGGTTTTTTTCTGCTCAAAGGTGGCATCTAATTTTTTGCGCCAATCGCTTTTACGATAAAAAGAGCCTCTTAAACCTTGTGCGACTATTCAACACCGGTTTGCCGGCCATACCAGTTGATCTTGCGCGAGGCATACATGACCACAGCCAGAATACCGAACAAACCGATACTGCCGGTGAGCAGGGCATAGTCTTGTTGCTGTAAAGTGATAAACAAAAATCCGTAGAGCACCGTCAGTGTACCACCAACCAGCAGGCCCATCCGGGTAGAATGGAACAGTGAACCGGCATACAGGCCGGTGAGCCCGACGGTCATGATGGCAGATATGAGATAGGCCGGATTGAAAGGGATGTGTTCCGAAATGGATACCAGCAGGGTATAAAAAATAACCAGTGCAAGACCGATGAGTGCGTATTGAAACGGGTGTACCCGGTTTGATTGCCGCATTTCAATAAAAAACACGCACAGGAAAGTGAGGCCGATGAACAAAATGGCATATTTGACGGAACGCGTCGATTTTTGGTAATTATCGACAGGTAACAAAAACTCCACCCCGAAGCCGCTGGATTCAAATACTTGCTCCTGATCACTGGTCCATAGTTGCGGGTAGTTCCGGTTGAGGTTCAGTATTTTCCAACTCGCGTCGAAGCCGGTGGCAGAAATGGTTTTTTCGTCGGGCAGGAAGGCTCCGGTAAAACTGGGGTCGGGCCACGGTGAGTTGAGGTGTAGCTGGGTCACTTTGCCGACGGGGGTAAAAAACAACGAGCCCGATCCTTTTAAGGCTACGTCGAGCCGGAACTTGTGCTCCGTCTTGTTTTCAGGCAATGTTGCCGGTATGGGTGTCAGATCAAGCGGCACGTGAATGCCGCTTTCCGCTACGCCGGTTACCGGGATACCGGGATCGGCGACGAGCCCCTTTCCGTCCCACTGCAGCGTAACCTGATCTTTCAGGCCACGCAGGTCGGGGATACCCAGTACGAGCATCGCTTTATTCCATAAAATAATCGCGTCGGAGGGAATTATTTTTTCGACTGCCGGCTGCGCAAAAGTACCCTCTAATGCCAGTTGTCCGCTGTACAATACCACTTCGAAGATACCCCTGTGGCGTTTTTCAGGGGAAATAGTTCCCGAGATTTGCAGGGCGTCGGGCAGGAAATAAGCCTGTTTGAGCAGCCGCCCGGTTTCGAGTCCTTTGTCGTTGCGGAGTATTTGTTCGAACGGAAGCACCAGCACCGGGCCGGCGAGTGTTTGGCGGTTTCCCCATTTGCTGCTTACTTCGGAGATGGCTTCTGCCTGGCGGCTTTCCCGCTCGTGGATGATTCCTTCAATCATGAAGGTGGGGATCAGCAAAGCGAGTACCAGGATAAAGATAAGGATGCCTTTTAGGGTGGCGCCCTGGCGCTGCCAAAAGGAGGATTCCTGCGGTGGTACGGAGAACGGATCGGTGGATTGCATGTTTTTGATTTTTTAAAAGAACTTTGAAATACAAAGTTATTTGATTAAAAATCAAATATGCAAGCCATTGCAAAAAAATAAATATGCCCGGCGGAAAGTGGTTTGTGAAAACTACCGGCTACAACTAGGTGTGGTTAAGGCCAATGCCCATCCTCCTGCAACAATTGCCTGTGGACTATCCGTTCTTAATCCTTCCTAAACCCCTCCAAAAACCCCCTTACCGCGCTAAAACTCACCGTTTCCCGGCAAAAATGCTCCTGCGCCGCCGCCGCCTCTGCTTCCGTGGCGCCAAGATGATTGAGGATATTAGTCAGGTGCATTTTCATGTGTCCCTGCTGGATGCCGGTGGTGACTAAGGAGCGCACGGCCGCAAAGTTTTGGGCCAGGCCTACGGCGGCCACGATCATCATGAGCTCGGGCGCGGAGGGGTTGCCGAGTAGTTCGAGGGCTTGTTTGGCCAGCGGGTGCAGGGCGGTGAGGCCGCCGATGGTGCCGATGGGCAGGGGGATTTCCAATTCGAATCGGAACAGGCCGTTTTGCACCCAGGCGCGGCTGAGGCTGCGGTATTGGCCGTCGCGGCAGGCGTAGGTATGGCCGCAAGCTTCCACGGCGCGGAAGTCGTTGCCGGTGGCTAAAATGACGGCGTCAATACCGTTGAAAATACCTTTGTTGTGTGTGGTAGCGCGATAAGGGTCGATGCCGGCGATCCGCACGGCCGTGCAAATACGGTCGACAGCGGCACGGCCGGGCAAGCCGGCGTCGCGGGCGAGATCTTCCAGTTCAGCTTCGGGGCATTCCACCCAGGCACGCACTAAGCAGTTGGGGGTGTAGTTGGACAGAATACACATGACCACTTCTACGTCGCGCTCCCGGTCCGACAAGCCGGGCTGGGTTTCGAGAAACAGTTCCAACTGATCGCCGAAACGTTCCAGGACGGAGTTTATAAAGTTGGCGCCCATGCTGTCGCAGGTATTGAACGAAGCGCGGAGTTGGAAATAATCCGGTTCCAGGGCAGTAAAATCGAGCAACTCGATGTCGAGAATACCGCCACCGCGCTGGCGCATGTTGGCGGTGAGGTCGTCGCTGGAATGGAGCAGGTGCGCTTTCAGGTCGGGAAACAGGCTGCGCAAACGGGCAGGGTCGCCACTCCAGCGGAAATGGACCTGACCGAGTTTGACGGTGCCCAGCACTTCGGCGTGAAAGCCGCCGCGGTCGAGCCAGAATTTAGCCGCGCTCGAAGCGGCCGCCACCACGCTGCTTTCTTCGATCACCAGCGGCACGGCGTACACCTTGCCGTTGATCATAAAATTGGGCGCTACGCTAAAAGGCAGGGTATAATTGCTCAGCGCATTTTCGGTGAAACCATCGATGATTTTTTGTTGCTGTTCGTCGGGGCGATGCCAGGCCAGCAGCGCTTGTTCAGCCGAGGCCGGATCTTCAAAAAAACTGGCCGCCAGCCACTCGATCTTCTGGCGCTTGGTGAGTTTGGAAAAACCCGAAATTGTCTTAGCCATTTATAATACGGGGGAGTAAATTTGTTGTGGAGGTATTTGCCTCCAATGCTGCTGTAAGGTCTAATTTGTTTTGAAGGATGTCTTTTGCCTCAAAATTCGATATTTACAAAGAAAAAGCCTCCACAAATGGTCGGATAATTCGTTGGTCCGGCGAATGATCCAACACGGCAAATACCACTTCTTCAAAAACGTTTCTAAAAACCGGGTTTTCCTTTAAATGTTCGCTGAAACAAGCGGCAACTTCCGCGGGATCATTTTGAAATACCCCGCAACCCCAGGCGCCCAGCACCAGATGCCGGTATCCCTTTGTTAATGCGATAGATAGCACCTTCTCTGTCCGGGCCATCATGACCGGCCTGATTTGTTCAATTTTGTCTTTTTCCTGAGCTCGTACCACCCCGGCATTTACGGCCGGGGCGGTTAAAAAAGAGGCAGTAAAAAAGGTGTCGAGGAGTTCTCCGTCATCGTTCCGGAACACTGGCACGGCCGGCGAATAAATCATATAATCGGTGTACAGGCAGGTGCGGGTAGCGCGGTTGGTGCGGTACATTTCCTGCATTTGTACGGTACATGGGTACAGTGCCGAAGAACGTGCCAGGCTCTCCTCCTGCGCCTGGGCGCCGGTCAAAAACCCGCCACCCGGGTTTTTTGCCGAGGCAAAATTCAGGCAGAATACTTTGTTAGAATATTGGGCCAGCCGGGCCGCTGCTTGCAGCGTGGTTTCGTTTTGTACCGAAAATCGGGTTGTCGTATGGGCTATGGTAAGCGCATCGCGTTCGGCCAGCAGCGCCGGAAAATCGGCGGGCGCCAGGAGTTGGCTCTCCCGGATGGCGGTTTCCGCGGCTTCAGCGATCTGCACCGTTTCGCCGAGCCGGTTCTGATACTGGCCGCGCTCGATGATTTTTAGGGTTTCCGTGGCAGCGGCAATACGTTCTAATCTGTTCATCGATTTTCTTTCAATTGTAGAAATGCGTATGCCAATTCCAGTCCGCGTATCTGGGCTTCTATATACGCATGCAGTTCCCGGTATTCGCCCCGGGCATGTTTTAAAAAACCGGAAGCCTGACCGTACACTGCGGTCAGGGTCGATTTTCGGATGAGGTAGTAGCCATCCAGGAAATCGCGGACGCCGCCGGATAGAATCAGGTTTTCCACTTTCAGGTATTTGCCCAGCGAACCGGAGAGGTGGTTCGTAAATTCGAGCATCTCGACGGCACTGTGGCCCACGGTGGCTATTTTTTCGAAAATACGTTGTTTCTCCGCGTCGCTGCGTTGCAATTCCAGTTTGGCGAAATTGGTGCCACCGGCTGCGGCAAACTCGATGGCGGCCAGGGGCAACTGCATCAGTTCGCGCAGGCTGGCCGGGCCCATGCCCTGGCCGACCTCTTTGACGATCACCGGGTAGCCGGCTTTATCCAGCAAGGATTTTATTGTAGCGATCGGCGCGCGGGTAAAGTGATCGCCTTCGGGCTGCATGGCTTCCTGCAAGGGGTTTACATGCACGATAAGCCCGTCGGCACGAAGCCGGTGCAGCAAGTCCTGAATACGGGCTGTATCCTTCGCAACGAGCAACCGCTCTACCTGTGCGATGCCCAAATTGGCATAAAGCGGCAGGTCGGGACCGATGAGGTCGCGCACATCAAAATCGGGCAGGTATTGGTCGCTGTATAGCAACTGCCGGCAGGAGCCGAGCCCCATGCCCATGCCGAATTCGCCGCAGGCGCGGGCAAGATTTTTGTTGATGGTGGCCGCCAGTTCGGTGCCGCCGGTCATGGAGGATACCCAAACGGGGGTGCGCAGGGTTTTACCAGCAAATTTCAGGGGAGTGATGCTGCCCGGCAGTGGATGCGCCGAGAGCATGGGTTCGTAATAGAACCGGGCATCCAATTCAAGAGCGGTTACCTGGCTTTGAAAAGCCATCTCGATGTGGTCTTTTTTTCGGGAAACGGCCGTTGGGTCACGGTCAGGAGCCGGTTCGGACATTTTTTTTGGATCGTCTTTTTTCATGTCGCAAAGTGTTGCGGCGGGCGGCGGGTGCGAAGGTAATAAAATTATACCTCCTCCGGCGACCTCGCTTTCCGGGACGACAAATTGTGGAGCGTTATGTTCAGGCTTTTCACAATTTATCCTTAACTTTGAAGCCAAATTACTTGATTATATGACATTTACCGTCGAAGTATTGGACAACCACGCCCTAAACGTTCTCCTCGAATTGGAGCAGATGCACGTCATCCGGCTTTCGCGCCAGCAGACTAAACCTTCTGCTGGGCCAGTCAAAAAAAAGGAGTTCAAGGCGACACGGCTCGACACACGCGGCTTTAAATTTAATAGAGAAGAAGCCAATGAGCGATAGAATCTTCTTTGACACCAATGTGCTGGTGTATTGTTATACTGAAACTGAGCCAAACAAAAAATCTGTCGCTGTAGAGTTTGCTCAAAGTCCGGATGCTTGGATTAGTACACAAGTGCTGCAAGAATTATCGAATACGCTTCGCAGAAAATTCGACTAAGAATGGACCGAAGTCGTCGGAACGTTAGAGGAGGTTTGCCAAAATTTTGAAATTTTTACAAACTTGTCCGACACCCTGCGTGATGCAATACGCATCGCGGACAAATACGGTTATTCATTGTACGACAGCCTCATTTTGAGCAGTGCATTAGCCGTCGGATGCAAAATTGTTTACTCCGAAGATATGCAAAATGGGCAGGTTATTGATGGAGGATTAACTATTGTCAATCCCTTCTTGTCTTAGTTGCCATCTCCACAAGCCACCTTGCCTAAGCAGTTATGGCAAAACAATAATTATTCGAGCGCTTGTACTTTTTCCCCGCCAATCCAAGATTTCACTACTTTTGCCGCGCTTTTGGCCCTACCCCGGGCAATAAACTGTTTCACATACATCAAATTAAAATGGGTTCTTTAGTTTACTTACTTCCGTTATTCGGTGTTGCAGGGCTGCTTTACATGCTGGTTTTGCAGAGTTGGGTTAAAAAACAAGACGCCGGCGATGAAAAAATGCGAGTCATCGCCGCTCATATTGCCGACGGCGCCATGGCCTTTCTAAAGGCGGAATACCGCGTATTGGCCGTCTTTGTGGTGATCGCCAGTGCCCTGTTGGGATGGCTGAGCACCCAGGTGACGACCAGTCACCCGCTCATCGTGTTAGCCTTCGTCATAGGCGCGGCTTTTTCGGTATTGGCCGGTTTGTTCGGTATGCGCATCGCCACCAAGGCCAATGTGCGCACCACGCAGGCTGCGCGTACCAGCCTTGCCAAGGCACTCAAGGTGTCGTTCAATGGCGGCTCGGTGATGGGCCTCGGCGTAGCCGGTCTGGCTGTGTTGGGTCTGAGTGCCCTGTTCGTGTTGTTTTTTAATTTCTTTATGGGCGGCACGTACGGCCCCGACGGTCCGGCGATGATGACCCGGGTACTGGAAGTGCTGGCCGGCTTTTCTTTGGGCGCCGAGTCCATTGCTTTGTTCGCCCGGGTGGGCGGCGGTATCTATACCAAGGCAGCCGACGTAGGCGCCGACCTTGTGGGTAAAGTGGAAGCCGGTATCCCGGAGGATGACCCGCGCAACCCGGCCACTATCGCCGACAACGTGGGCGACAACGTAGGCGACGTAGCCGGCATGGGCGCCGACTTGTTCGGTTCCTACGTGGCCACGATGTTGGCCGCCATGGTATTGGGCAACTCGGTCATTAAGGATTCAGGCGGTATTCAGGACGCGTTCGGCGGTATCGGCCCCATTTTGTTGCCGATCCTCATCGCCGGCCTGGGTATTATTTTCTCCATGATCGGAATGAACCTCGTACGGGTGAGCGAAACGGCCGTAGCCACAGCCGACACCGTACAAAACGCCCTGAACCGCGGCAACTGGGCCAGTATCATTCTGACCGGTATCGCTTGTTATCCAGTCATCCAGTGGATGTTGCCGGAAACCATGACGATGGATTTCTTTGGTCAGGGTTCTAAAATAATTACCAATACCGCGGTGTTTTACGCCGTTCTGGTCGGTTTGGTGGTCGGCGCGCTGATTTCCGCCATCACCGAATATTACACCGGCCTGGGCAAAAAACCGGTGATGGACATTGTCCGGCAATCGGGCACCGGCCATGCTACCAACGTAATCGCCGGTCTGGCTACGGGTATGATGTCCACCTGGATGCCGATCGTGCTGTTCGCAGGGGCTATCTGGGGCGCTTATTCGCTGGCCGGTTTCTACGGCGTGGCTATTGCCGCTTCGGCCATGATGGCTACCACTGCCATGCAGCTGGCCATCGACGCTTTCGGCCCCATCGCCGACAACGCCGGCGGTATCGCTGAAATGAGCGAATTACCAAAAGAAGTACGCGAAAAAACCGACGTGCTCGACTCCGTGGGCAACACCACGGCAGCCATCGGCAAAGGTTTCGCCATTGCTTCGGCAGCACTCACGGCCCTGGGCCTGTTCGCCGCTTACGTGAACTTCACGGGCATCGAGGGCATCAATATTTTTAAAGCCGACGTGCTGGCCGCTTTGTTTATCGGCGGGATGATTCCCGTTGTGTTCTCCGCTTTTGCCATGCAAAGCGTGGGCCGTGCCGCTATGGATATGGTGAACGAAGTGCGTCGCCAGTTCCGCGAAATCCCGGGTCTGCTGGAAGGCACCGGCAAAGCCGAATACGGCAAATGTGTGGAGATCTCCACCAAAGCCGCGCTGCGCGAAATGATGCCTCCGGGCCTCATCACGATCATCACTCCGATTGTAGTCGGCTTCGTCATGGGCCCCGAGGCGCTGGGCGGCTATATGGCCGGCGTAACGGTCAGCGGCGTGATGTGGGCAATTTTCCAGTCCAACGCCGGCGGCGCCTGGGATAACGCAAAAAAATCATTTGAAAAAGGTGTGGAAATCGACGGCAAAACCTACTACAAAGGCTCCGATCCGCATAAAGCGGCTGTGACTGGCGATACGGTGGGCGACCCGTTCAAAGATACCTCCGGCCCGTCGATGAATATCTTGATTAAACTGACTTGCCTCGTTGGTCTGGTGATCGCCCCGATCCTCGGCGGCCATACCAACGATCATTCGAGCGCTCCCACACCGCCGGAACAAAAAGAAATCCGGATGTCGGGAACGGATGCTGTGCAGCCGCAGCCTGCGACAGTTCCGGTTAAAGAGTAATAAAGTTGAATTACGTTTAAAAAACGCCTGGGTGCAAGTTGTGCGCTCAGGCGTTTTTTGTTGGTGCGGCTTAAACTTGGGTGAAGACTTTGGAGACACGAACATGAGTCCGAATCTGATTTTTTCGATTTAAGATTGCAGATTACATGATTTTTGATTTTTGATGTGTGTAGAGTGTACCGCGACGTCAACAATCATGTAATCTGCAATCTTAAATCCTTTTAAACAGGTTAGGCTAATTGTTGATATCGTGGTACACTCTACGGCACATCAAAATTCAACAATCATGTAATTTGCAATCTTAAATCCTTTTATAACGATAGGATAATATAGCGTCTTTAATTGCAAACTGGCAATAGGACTTTCATATTTTTTTAAATTTAACGTAATCGTAAAAAATTAAAAACCAACACTTTACAGGAGTTGTTTTATTGTTTTAAAGTATAAAAAGGCTACCGGTATTTAGCACGCGAGTACAAACGCGCTTGTAAATATTACGCCATTACCGGTACCAACGGATGCCGTGCAGCCGCAGCCTGCTGCGCCGGTTAAAGACAAATAAATGGATCGAGCCGAAAACAAAAAACGCCCCGGTGCGCAAGCAGCACACCGGGGCGTTTGATATATTTTATCCGTAAATCCTAATCCGGCTCGAAGCCCAACACAATATTAAACTTCGCATAATCGGTCCATTTCCGGCTGCCGGTCAGCGCCGGTTTATCGAAGCCGAAGCCGTAGTCGAAGCCGAGCGTCCCGAACATGGGCAGGAATACGCGTAGGCCCATACCGGCCGAGCGGCGCAGGTCGAAGGGATTGAAGTCTTTGGCCGACTGCCAGGCGTTGCCGCCTTGTGCGAAGGCCGTTACGAAGATCGTGCTGGAGGGGTTGAGCGAGATGGGGTAGCGCAATTCGACGGTGTACTTGTTGAACACGCCGGCGCCGCCCGGGAAGGGGGTCATGATATCGCCCACTTCGTAACCGCGCAAGCTGATGATATCGCGTCCGTTGAGGCCGAAGGTCTGGTTGTTCAGGCCGTCGCCGCCGAGTTCGAACCGTTCGAAAGGGCTGAGGCCGGTTTTGTCGCTCCACTGGTCGAGGATACCGATTTTGGCGGAAGATTTCAACACCAGTTTACCTACCAGGGTAGTATACCACTCGGCATCGAAACGCCATTTCACATATTCGACGTAGCGGTAGATTTTTTGCACATCATCGCTTTTGTAGAAATCATCGCCGCGGAACCAGGAATACGGCGGCGTGAGCTGTGTTTTAATCGAAACCAGAGAGCCGGTTTTCGGAAAAATGGGGTCGTTGATGCTGTTGCGCGCCAGGGTGAGGCCCAGGTTGTAGTTGTGGAAAATCCCTTGGGTGACTACGCGGCCCTGGTCGTCGCGGAAGCCCGACCAGTTGTTCAGGCGCAGGGTTTGGATGTCGACGTCGGCGCGGAAAATGAAGTTGTCATCCGGCCATTTCAACCTGGTACCGAAACCCACCGTGCCCTGGATAATATCGAGGCGCTGGTAGGTACTGGAGCCTTCGAATCCGTAGGCGTAGCGGTTGTAGAAGCCGGCGACGGTGAGCGAGTTGGGCCTTTTGCCGCCCAGCCAGGGCTCGGTGAAGGAAGCATTGTACGACTGGAAGTTTTGCCCCGAGGTTTGGCCGCGGATACTGAAGCGCTGGCCGTCGCCCTGGGGCAGCGGGTTCCAGGCTTCTTTATTTTTGATGTTGCGGAGCGAGAAGTTGTTGAACGTCACCCCGAGCGTGCCAATGACGCCACCCCGGGTAAATGCCGTGCGCGGCTGATAGCCCGCAGAAAGTTCCAACTGGTCGGAGGGTTTTTCTTCCACGGTGTATTCGATGTCCACAGTGCCGCGGTCGGGATTCACGGGGGTATTGATGCCCAGCGCTTCCGGGTTGAAGTAGCCGAGGTTGACGATTTCGCGCTGGGAGCGGATGATATCGGAGCGGCTGAACTTGTCGCCCGGGCGGGTATAGAGTTCCCGGCGGATAACGTGTTCGTTCGTGCGGTCGTTGCCATTGATCACCACGCGGTCGATGGTGGCCTGCGGGCCTTCATACACCCGCATTTCGAGGTCTATGGAGTCGTTATCGATGGAGGTTTCCACCGGATCGACGCGGAAAAAGAGGTAGCCGTTGTCGAGGTACAAGGAGGAAATATCGCGCCCGTCCTGGCTGAATTGCAGCCGGTTGCTGAGCAGTTCCTGGTTGTATACGTCGCCTTTTTTGATGCCCAGTACCTGATCGAGGAACTTGGTTTCGTAGATGGTATTACCTTTCCAGATGATGTGCCGGAAGTAGTAGCGGTGGCCTTCGCTGAGGTTTATGTCCACCATGACTTCGCCTTTTTTCGTACGCCAGACGCTGTCTTTGACGATGCGGGCGTCGCGAAAGCCCACAGTATTGTAATATGCTTCAATCGCCCGTTTGTCTTCCTCATAGTCGGTGCGCACGAGTTTTGATTTTTTGAACAACCGTTTCTTGCGCGACGTATTTTTCATTTTTTTCCGCAGGACGGTCGATTTCACGTTTTCATTGCCGGTAAAACGGATATCCTTGATTTTTATCCGTTTGCCCGGGTCGACTATAAATTCCAGTTTTACGGCATTGGTCGAGCGCTCGTCGGGCAAGACCTTGATAGCCACTTTAGCGTTCAGGTTGCCTTTTTTGATATAGTAGTCTTCGAGGCCGTATTGGATGGAGGATTTTACATTATCCGTCAGGATGGCGCCTTTTTGCAAAAACTTGTTCACTACGCCGTTCAGGTCGTCGTGTTTGTTCTTTTTCACGCCTTTGTACACGTGGCGGGTATAACGCGGCAGTTCCTGGACGACAATTTCCAGGAATATGACCTCGCCCTGCGTGCGGACTTTCAGTACCTGTACGTCGGTGAACAGCCGCAGATTCCAGAGCGCCTGAACGGCTTTGGTCACGACCGGACCCGGGACGCGAATTTTATCGCCGACGCGAAAGCCGGAAATAGCGATCAACGCCTGCGGATCGGAGAATTGCGCGCCCACGACGGTTACGCCGCCGATTTCGTAGTCCTTCGCCTGCTCGTAGGGCATCACAGGCAACAGGGTATCCGGAGTGGTTTGGGCCGAGAGGGAGGTGGCGCCGAGGGTTAGCAGTATGATGCCGAGAATGGGCAATTTCATGGTCATGTATTTTGTTCGGGCCGAGGATTGGTAGCCAGCGGTCGGTTATTAGTGTAATGGTGCGATGAAGGGCGTTTGCCGGCCACGATTTTACCGTATCAGGGGCGAATCGTTTGGCTGAGTTCGAGCATCGGTTTCAGGTTGGGGCAGTTTTGGTATAAATCGCCGACCGATAGATAGGTGGTGCGGAGTTTTTCCAGTACCCAGCGTTCGGTGAATTCGGCTTTTTTCTGTTCCAGGGCGGCTGATTGAATTTTGTTGTAATCTAGTTTCAAGTCGGCCTTGTGGGGTTTGGAGCGGCTGATGAGTTGCACCAGACGAAAAAAGCGCGTACCGTCGGGGGCGCGGAAGGAGATCGGTTTGCTGATTTCATCGGGGTTGAGGCCGTCTATGGCAAAGAATATACTGGTTTCCAGGTCGCTTACTTCGAAGAAAGTATTGCCGCTGCGCGGGTTGGCCACCCGGCCGTCATTGTGGAAACTGGGCGTGTTTTTATCTCCGAATTGTTTGACGGCCCCGCTGAACGTCATTTTTTTATCGAGGATCAGTTGGCGCACCGAGTCCATGGCCGTTTCCGCAATTTTCAGGTCATCATCGGTGATTTCCGGTTTAATGAGGATGTGGCGGGCATGCACCAGGTTGCCCCGGCGTTCCAGCAATTGAATAAAATGAAATCCGAATTCGGTTTCTATGACCGGGCTGATCTGGTCGGTTTCCAATTTGTACACGGTAGCTTCAAATTCGGGCACGAAAGTGCCGCGTTTTTGCCAGCCCAGGTCGCCGCCGTTGGCGCCGCTACCGGGGTCGTCGCTGTATTTTTTTGCCAGTTCGGCAAACGCTTCGCCGCCCTCGGTAATCCGCTTGCGCAATTCATCGACTCGTACGCGGGCAGCATCTTTTTGAGCGGCATTTACACGCGGCTTGTACACGATTTCGCGGATTTCCACCTCGGCATTAAAATAAGGCAGCGAGTCCTTTGGGATATTGTTGAAAAATGTCTGGACTTCGGAGGGCGTGATCGTGGCTTTTTCGGTAATCTGCGCTTGCATCCGTTCGGCCAGCAATTGGCTGCGCATATCGCCGCGCATCTGGTCCTTGATATCTGCGATGCTTTGCCCGTAGTACTCTGCGACGGCTTTATCGTCCTGGTTGAAATAGGCGCGCAGGCGCTCTATCCGCGCGTCGAGCTGGTTTTCTACCTCTTCGTCCTTGACCTCTACGGAGTCGATTTTAGCCTGGTTGACCAGCAGTTTTTGCACCAGCAGATTTTGAAGCACGATGCAGTCATAATCTTCGGGCAGGTCTTTTTGCTGCTGGCGGGCGTAGGAGGTCTGTTCCTGTACTTCACTCAGCAGTAATATTTCGCCGCCGACGGTTGCCACCACCTTGTCGATGATGGCTTTGCCGTCCTGCGCACGTAAAGCAGGCCCAAGCAGCAGAAATAGAAGTGCCGGTAAGCAAAGGCGCCAACCCGGCAGCGGAAATCCAATGTGTGGTATTTGCATGTTTTTATATCGCACTATTGTACAATTTGAATATTCTCCCGGCGCAGCTCTTTTTGGTAAAGGTCTTCTTTCCATTTTTCGAGCAGTTGTTGTTTGCGCTTGTGTAGGATTACTTTAGAGGCTTGTTCTTTAACGTATTCGAAGGGGGCGGTTTCTTTGCCTTTGACGCTTTCCACTACCCGGTAGTAGTAGCGAAAATCGCCGTCGCTCAGCGTGCCCTCGCGGCGCGAGCCGACATTATCGGAGCTTAACGTTCCTTTTGGCAAAAGCGCGGCCACTTCATCCAATTTATACCATTTTTCAGTGTCGAGCAGGGCCAGCGCTGCCCATTGTTTGGCATAACTGCGGAGCTTTACTTCGTCGGAAGCGCTGCGGCTGTACCAAAGTTTGTTGAGTTCGTTTTGGGGCGCGTTGGGCGGGAGTTTCAGCAACTGAAATTTGAGGATCGTGTTTTCCAGTTGAAACTGGTCTTTGTTATTTTCGTAAAAAGTTTTGAGCTCGGCCTCGGAAACCGTGCTGTCTAATTTTTCGGCAATAATCTGTTGTTCGAAATTAAAACGAACCAGGCTGGCGCGGTAGTCCCGCACCAGTTTGTCGATATTCAGGTCTTTGGGGATGTTGCGCTCGGCTTCGTACATCAGCAATTGCTCGCGCACCCACCGCTGGGTGTACGCCGTCACCATCAGTACGCTGTCGCCGGCGGAAGTGCCTTCTGGCACAATACCTTCCAGTTGCGACAGGTACAAGCTTTTATTGTAAACCTTAGCCAGGAGTGTGTCACCCGCTTTGGGTGCATTGTTCGGGTCGCTGCAATGCCACAGGGAAAGGAGGCTGAGCGCCAGGAAAAAATAAATCAGTGTACGCGACATTCGTAAAAAACGCAACCGGACATTGAAGGTGTGTCCGGTTGCGGCGCAAATTTACATCAAAAAAGGTTACCGGGTTGGCGGGTTGGCGGGTTTTGGGTAAAAAAGGTGACGTGGTGGGGGGAATTCTCCAATTTCGGAATGGCATTCAATACCGGCACCAAAACCTTTCCCTACTCCAACCCATATTGTTTCAGCACCTCTTCCGGCACGCCATCCCACTGATTCGGCGTGTTGCCCACATAACCCAGGTCGGCAATACCGGCTTTGCTGGTCCAAAATCCGGAGGCAGTCAGGTTGCGCATCAGGCTAAAAAAAGCGATACCCTGGCTCATGCCCGGCTTTTTGCGTTCCGGATAGGCGATATCTTCTACAATTTCGATTTGTTGAGCGGCCGTACAGTCGACGAATATTTTTTCAAAACGCCGTTTGGCCTGGGCGTCCAGCCAAACTAATCCGCCGCGCAACGGCGTTTGCAAACCCGGCTGGTCTTTAGCCATAAACTCGATAAAATCGGGTACGCCGGCCTCGGAAGCGCTGCCGGAATGGGTATCTTTTGGGATAATAATATCCACTAACCCGGAGATGGTTTTCATCTCGTGTTTGTTAAAAAACTGCTCTTTGAACAGTTTGGCATCGCGCTCCAGTTCGCCCTTGGTGCGGCCGTAAGGTTCCCAGGGTTCTTTTTTCTTGTCGGGGCCTTCCGCCAGGTTCGCCCCGTCTGTCAGGTCGAAAACTTCGGCGGCTTTTACCTGGGGGCTGAGGCCGGCGAGGCCGAGGGTGGTAAGGCCTACGCCTTTGAGTACATCGCGACGTTTCATAGTTTAAAGTTTACCTGCATTTTTTTGTTCCACAATATACCGTGAAGCCCGCATCGACAGTGCCAGGATCGTCCAGGTACAGTTTTTATCGCCCTGCGAAGGGAATGCCGCGCCGTCCACCACGAACAGGTTTTTTACATCGTGGGCTTGCTGCCATTTGTTCAGCGCCGATTTTTTCGGGTCGCTGCCCATACGCGCGGTGCCTACTTCGTGGATGATCTCGCCGGGTGCGTTGAGGCCGTAGTCGTTTTCGGGGCCGGGTTTGTCGCTGAGCGGGATGGCGCCGAGTTCATGGATGATTTTTTCGAAGGATTCATGCATGTGCTTGGCTTGCAGGCGCTCGTAGTCCGACCATTTGTAGTGGAAACGCAACACCGGAATACCGTATTTATCCACCGTATCCGGGTCAATTTCGCAGTAGTTGTCTTCGCGGGGCACGGCTTCGCCCCGCCCGGCCATGCCGATATAGGCGCCGTAAAAGCGGCGGTAATCGTCTTTCAGCGCTGCGCCGTAGCCACCGGCTTCGCGTTTGTTCCCGTTGCGGTCGGGGAACATACCGTTCACCTTATCGATCCCCCAGCCAAAACCGTAGGAGGGCATGCCGAAGCCGCCCCAGTATTCGATATGGTAGCCGCGCGGGAAATCGAGTTTTTTGTTGTCGAGCCACCAGGGCGAGTACACGTGCAAACCGCCGACGCCGTCTTCGTTATACCGTTTGCGGTCGAACAAAGTAGGCACGATGGCCGCCCGGGAGGCGCCGGTGGAATCGTGCAGGTATTTGCCCACTACGCCCGACGAGTTGGCTAATCCTTCCGGGAAACGCGGGGATTTGGAGTTGAGCAGCAAGCGCGCCGATTCGCAGGCGCTGGCGGCCAGTACCACGATGTTGCCCCGCACGCTTTTTTCTTCCAGGGTTTCGGTATCGATATACGAAACGCCGGTGCATAGCCCGGTTTTCGGGTCGGTCAGGATTTCGCGCGCCATGGCGAAATAGATAATATCGAGGTTACCTGTTTTGGCAGCGGGATTGACCAGGCAGGACGATGACGAAAAATCGGCATACGCCATACAGGACCGGCCGCATTGCTGGCAATAGAAACATACGCCGCGCTCGTCGTTTATTTTTTTAGTCAGTATGCTGAGGCGCGAGGGAATCGTGGTAATCCCCAGGTTTTTATTGGCCTTTTTAAGCATGTGTTCATGCAGCCGCGGTTTGGGTGGCGGCAGAAAAATGCCGTCGGGATCGTTGCGCAAGCCCTCGTTGGTGCCGAATACTCCAAGCAGGCGGTCGGTTTCGTCGTAAAACGGTGCTACCTCATCGTAACTGATCGGCCAGTCTTCGCCGATGCCGTCGATGCTGCGGCGTTTGAAATCGTCGGGGCCGAAGCGCAGCGAAATACGCCCCCAGTGATTGGTGCGGCCGCCCAACATACGCGAGCGGAACCAGCGGAACGTGGTGTCGTTTTTAGTGGTGTAGGGTTCGCCCTCGATATCCCAGCCGCCGTAGGCCGCGTCGAAATCGCCGAAAGGCCGGTAGCGGGTGCTGGCGCCGCGCCGGGGCGACTGCCAGGGCCATTTCAACTGGGTCATGTACTTGGGGTCGGCGGGGTCATAATGCTGCCCGGCTTCGAGCAGCAATACCTTGGCGCCGGCCTTGGTCAGTTCGTAGGCAGCCATGCCGCCGCCGGCGCCGGAACCGATGATGATGGCGTCGTAGATTTTGGCGTCGGGGCGGAAGTGTACGTCGGGCATAATTGGATAAAAGTTGATAAATTAAAGCCGGGCTAAGGTAGAAAATGAATTTACGATTTACGATTTTGGATTTACGATTGACGAGAAACAACTCAACTATCATATCCCACAATCCCCAAATCGTCAATCGTAATTCGGCAATCGTAAATCCCTTTACACCAAACCGCTATGAGGCCCTAAAAAGGCCAATACGCCTGCAACAATCACATACAACCAGCACACCACAAACGCAGGAATAAAATACTGCCGTTTCTGGAGCATCTCCGGATACAAAATCGGCTTGCCCTGGAATTTGCCGCGCGGGCGGCTTGGAAAGAAAAAAGTCTTGTAGGTTTCAATCATGGCAATCGTAAACCCGATGCTGCACAGCGTGATAACCACAAAATGGTCGGTCAGGTTGGCTGCCACCCAACCCCAAAAATAGGCGACGGCCGGACTGCGAAAGAACTTAAACCACTCAAACCCTTCCAACGGGGCATCTTTCCAGGCCCCACCAAAGGCGGATATCCAACCGCCGACGCTCAGAAAAAGCAGAATGACGTAAGGATTCCAGGAGAGGCCGCCGCTTTTATACAGGCCCCAAAGCGAAATCAAACCCCAGCCCACCAGCAGAATAGCGCCTACATAGAAAAAAGCGGCGATGTAGCGGTCGCGTTTGCTTTCCACCACGCGCCCGAAAACACTCAATTGCATGGGGATAAAAAATTTGGATTGGTCCTGCGTCCGGAGAAAAGTCTTCCAGATTTCAAGGGTTACGCGTTCGGCCAGATAAGTGGAACCCCACAGTAAAAAAATGCCCGAAGCCGTTAAGACCTGCAAACCGGTGAGTTGCCAAATAATGGGCGCGTAAATGGCGCTGACGATCATACTACGGAAATACCTGGGCCAGGTAAAACCTTCATGCGGAGAGTCTTTGTACATGCCCCAGGTGGAAGTGTGCAGGCCGGCTAAAAGCCCGGTAATGATTGCAATCAGAAATTCCATTTTATAGTGTTGATATTGATATTAAGAAATTTTTATTTCTGCAAAAACCGCGCATCGTCGTAAGCCATTTCAATCAGTTCCAAATCGCGTTTTGCCAAAGCCAGGGTAAATGCCGGTTCTTTTCCGGTTCGAAGGGCCTGAAAAAAATCGGTAAACATTGCTTTTGAGCCGACAATATCCGACAAACCCGGGAGCAGCAGGAAGCGCCATTTTTTCCCCCGGACAAAAATAAAAACGCCGTTTGATTCCATTGTAATGGAGCCCTCCGTGCCGTATATCCGCGACAGGCGAAGCCCTTTGAACAAGGTGTTTATTTCCCAGGAATACAGCAGGGTGCCAACCGGGCCTTCCTCATAAGAAACGACCATTTGGAAACTTCTTTCTAACGCGGAAGGAGGCCCCGGCTGAAATCCACGGACAGACCGGACGGTCAGTCCCAGATTCGCCAGGAAGTTTACCCAGTGAATGCCGCCTTCAAAAAGGGCGCCGCCACCGGCTTGGCCTGCTTCGTCTCTCCAGTCTCCCGTTTTTTGGGTTTTGGTGGCGTTAAAAAACATAAATTTTATATCGCCGATCACATCCGTTCCGAGTAGCTGCCGCAGGGTTTGCAGGAGTGGTTTGTAAAAATAATTTTCTGCAACCATCACCTGAACGCCTGTTTTTTGGCGCTCCGATTCAATCAAATCGAAATCGGATGCATGAAAAAAAGGCGGTTTTTCCACGATCACGTGTTTCCCCGCAGCGATGGCTTGCAGGGTCAGGTCCAAATGGCTGTCCGGGGGCGTGGCAACAAAAATGACATCAATTTCGGCCGATTCAATGGCGCTTTGGTAAGAGCCGAACCAACCACTCCCCTTCCATTCCCGGCAAAAGATTTCCGCCTTCTCCGCCGTTCGACTGGCATAGTAGCATTTCACGTCCGGGAAACGCTTCAACGTTTTGCTGTGCTTTCGGGTTACCCCACCGCAGCCCAAAAACGCGAGGCGCAGCGGCCGGCCCGGTTCAATTGTTCGGAATGTCATGGCGGCTTTGTTAATATTTTTGATCAGGGTTAACTTCAAACTTTGAACCTCGAACTTCAAACTAAATTTTACTAATCCATTCCCCTACGCGGAGGGCATTGGCCGAAATGGTCAAACTGGGATTCAGGGCAGCCGAGGTTGGCATAAAACTGCCGTCCACGACGAATAAATTGTCAACTCCCCGAAACCGGCAGTATTCGTCGAGGGCCGAAGTATTGGGGTCGGCACCCATTCGAACCGTCCCGACGGCATGAGAAAAGGTGCGAATGTGGTGTACATAGTGCGTCAAAGCGCCCGAGTGGCTTAAAATTTTTTTTGCCTCCCGGGCCAGTACGCCCAGCGCTGCCAAATCTCTTTCGGAATACCGGTGACTGATCACTGCCTGCGGCAAACCGAAAGCGTCTTTTTGATCCGGGCTTATCGTGAGCTGGTTGGAAAATTGCGGCTGATCCTCTGCAATAGCCAGCAGGCCGGTTAGCAGTGGAACACCCTGGCTCAACAATTTGCCCAGCACGCCCGGAATCGCATTTTGCACCAATCCCTTGGGCGGTGTCGGCATTTGTTGAAGGCTCCCCAATTTCCCCAAAGCGCTGCCGGGGTGGCCGAAGTAATAATCGAGGATGGCCAGTTGTTTGTGAAACCGGTTTTCTTTATCGGCCTGGCCGGGGAAAATGCCGAAAATAATGGCATTCACATGCCGCATGAGGTACCGGCCGATTACGTTTCCGCCGGAGTTCAATTCCTGCAATCCTGATGCCAGCAGCAGTTGGGGCGAGGCCAGCGCGCCGGCGGAAAGAATGACCCGTTCCGCTTCATATTGCAGCCGTTCGCCGGTTATTTTATCCACACATTCGACGTATTGGATACGTCCTTTTTCGGCATGCAGACGCGTCGCAACCGTGTTGGCTTTCAGGGTCAGGCCGCGTTCGATCAGATCAGGCAACACCATGGTAGCGAGGTCGTTTTTAGCCCCAATGGCGCAGGCATACGTATCGCAAGTGGTGCAATGCACACAATTGTTGCGGCTTGTATCCGCATAGTTTATAGCCAGGGGCAATTGAAACGGCCGCAGCCCCAGCTGCTCCGCGCCTTTTTTTACCTGTTGGGAAATATTTGCCAGCGGCCCGGGCCCCTGCGGAAAAGGTATACTGCGCGGCGGCTCGGTGGGGTCGATACCCGCCTCGCCGGAGATGTTCAGTATGTTTTCGGCGAGGGCATAATACGGTTCCAGATCGCGGTATCGCATCGGCCATTCGGCGCCGGAATTGCCGGAGATTTCCGCATCGGGTTCGAAATCGCGTTCGCGGAAACGGAAGGATACGCCACCGTAAAAAACGGAAGGTCCGCCTACGCAGGAATACAAACCCATCACTTTTTTGTTTCCGCCGGAAACCACCCGCACTGGCGAGCTTTTATCATAGTGGGGCGTCAGATCAACGGAGCCTTGAATGCCCCAGTTTTCGGGTCCGCGTGGCACCCAATCGCCGCGCTCCAGCATCAACACTTGCATGCCGGCCCGAACAAGTTGGTATGCCGTCATGGCCCCCCCGAAACCGGAGCCGATCACGATGGCATCATATTTTTTTTTATCCTTTTTCATAAGCAGGTCGGGAATCGACTATTCCGGCAGGGTTGTGGTCGCCGGCGCCTGCATTTTGTCCGTTCCCAGTTCTTTAAGCAGCACAAATCCGCCAATAACAGCGCCGATAATAGTTGTTGAAAAACGCCACAAGATGACATAAACCACCAATAGCTCGGCCGGAATCAGCTTGCCCATCAACCACGAAGCCGAAACCTCCGCCAACCCGGAAGCGCCCGGGGTAGGCGCAAAATAAATCATCAGGAGCTGAACGATCTGCAAACCAAAAAAAAGATCGAAGGGCACCGACTGGCCCAAAGCCCGGACTACCACATATCCCATAACGTATTTGCCGGAGAACAGGAGAATGGTGGTGATAACCGTTATGATCAGCTTTCCTTTCGCGCGTTTGACGATACTCCGGAAACCGCTCCCAAACTGCTCTATTTCCCGCTCCAGTTTCAACAGCAGCCGATCGCGTCCTTTAAGCAATCGGCCGCCCCGAAGCGGGATAAACATCAGTGTTTTGCTAATCAGAAAATGGCCGGCAAAAGGAAAAAAAAGCAAGAGCAGTACCATGCCGGCAATAGCGCCAACGACCATGAAGGCCGTTTGAAAAACAGGGGTAAAACCCGCCCCGAGCAAGCCCGGTGGAATCCAGTACAGGGCAGCAATACTGGAAAGCATAAAAAAGACCAGGGTTGCCGCAAAATTTACAATCGATACCAGGATCGAATCGGTAACGGACACCCCTTTGCGCCAAAGTACAAACATCTGCGCAGGCCCGCCGCCGGTTTGAAAGGGCGTAGCCGCCCCCATGAACATATTCGCCCAATTGGAGCGCATGCAGTCCCACAGCGAAACATTTGGAAAAATTTTACCGTCAAAATAAAGCCGGTAGCGGTATCCACCCAGCCAATAATCCAGCGCAATTAGCGGCAGTAGCAACGCCATAAAACGCCAGTCGATCAGGGCGAGCATCTCGGTCAGCCCGGCCGGGCGTTTCCACCAAAAACTCAGCAGGGTGCCGATAGCGGAGAAAAAAATAAATCCCTGGATACCGCGCCGGATAGTTTTCGACGAGGGTAAGCGGGCAGTAATATCATCAACAGGTTTCATCAGCAGGAAAATCCCGGTATGGTTGGAAAGGGGGTAAAGGAAAGGAAAATTTCAATTTTGAACGGAAAACAAAAGGGTATACCGGAGGATTGCGAAAATCCTGGCCCTTTTTTGATTTTGTTGTGTGTGTCGCGACTTAATCCGGGTAAACGATACAACCCCAAAGATCATCCAACCTAATCCTCTTGTTTTTTCACCTATTTTTTAAAAAATCGAATACACTATGCAAAAACATGTCAATTTTTCAACAAAAGGGCTTCTGGTCTTTGCACTCGTGTTGGGTCTGACCAGCGCCATGCACCTGAACGCACAGGCCACCTCAAAGGCGACCTACGACAAAACGACCAAGATGCTTGCTTTGGATACCAAAGCGCCATTTTCCTACCTGTTTGAATTGGATATCAAGCCCATGAATTTCGCCTCCAAAGAGAAAGCGGATGCTTTTTTCAGCAACTGGACGACGGAGTTGGTTTCATTTCAGGTGAATTATGAAAAACGCACGGCCGAGGTGCTGCTTAAAACCCGGATGAATCCAACCTGGGGCGTCAAGGAGTGGAACGACTATTTGGCGCAACTCCCCAAACAGTAAACTATTGTACCCATCTATTAACCGATTACAAACGAACCTTTCCAAAATGAAAAATAATATTCTAACGAAATCCGGCTTTTTCGGGCTGGTCTTCGTGCTCGTCTGTTCCATTTCTGCTTCCGCCCAACTCAATGTATCCAGCAGTTCCAATGCCGCGACCCTCGCGGCAAAATTGGTAGGCCCGGGTGTCACCATTACCAATGCCACCCTGAACTGCCCAACCGGGGCTGCCGGCACCTTTATCGCCGGCCCGGGCGTCAATGAGGTCGGTATCCGCGAAGGCGTTTTACTGACTTCCGGGAACGTGTCCATCGCCGCGCATTCCAACAATGTCGGAAATGCTACGGTAAACAACGGCGCTCCCGGCAATGCGGTACTCACGGCCCTTATCCCGACGTATGTCACGTATGATGCCTGTATGCTCGAATTCGATCTGGAGTCGATCGGCAACCAGGTTTCTTTCGAGTATGTATTCGCATCCGAAGAATACGAAGAATATTACTGCACCCAGTTCAACGACGTATTCGGCTTTTTTGTCTCCGGCCCGAATCCGGGCGGCGGCACCTATACCGATCGCAACATCGCCATCGTGCCTGGCACCGCCAATACGCCGGTTTCGATCAACAATGTCGGGCCGTCCAGTTGCATGGGCATCGACAATCACACGCTGTACCAAAACATGTCGGGCGCCACCACCTTGCAATACGACGGTAAAACAAAGGTGTTGCAGGCAAAAATTGACTTAAAACCTTGTAAAAAATACCGCTTCAAACTCGGCGTAGCCGATGCCGGCGACCACATTCTGGACTCCGGTATTTTCCTGAAAGAAGGCAGTTTCGTATCCACCCCGCCTGTAATTGTCTGCAGCCCGGCGCTCAATCTCAATAACGAACCCGGCAAGTGTAGCGCCGTGGCTACCTACACGCCGACTGTAAGCGCCGATTGCCCGGTTACCGCCACCTGCAATCCGCCTACAGGCAGCACTTTCCCGGTGGGCACCACCACCGTGACCTGCAAAGCAACCGATCAATTGGGTAATACGGCAACCTGTACGTTTACCGTCACGGTGAAGGATGTTGAAAAGCCCGTTATAACTTGTCCGGCTGCCGTGACTGTGAGCTGTGAAGCCTCCACGTTGCCCAACGCCGTCGGGATACCCGCTGCCACCGACAACTGTGGCCTGACGCCGCTCAGTCATATCGACGCGACGGTGGCCGGCTCCTGCGCCCATGAATTTACCATCAACAGAACCTGGACGGCGCTGGATGTACACGGCAACAGCAGCACCTGTTTGCATGTCATCAAAGTAGAGGATAAAAAATCGCCTGTGATCACCTGCCCGGTCAATATCACCGTCACTTGCGATACCACGGTTGCTAAAACCGGCATGGCTACCGCCGTCGACAATTGTGATCCCGTGCTGGATTTCAGCCGCCACGACGTGCATGCCTCCGGCGATTGTGAATGGTTTTGTATCGTAGAGCGCCATTTTACCGCCACCGACGATTGCCGGAATACGAGCAGCTGTGTGCAAATTATTACGAAAAATGTGGCGCCACTAATCGAAACGGTGCTGCCAATTACGGTCGGCGTCAGCAACAGCACGGTCACCATCCCGACCGGCAAAGCCGAATGTGTCGTTCAATGGTTGCCGCACACCGGCACGGTGCCGAAGGGCCTGGTCTTTAAAAATTTCACGGTAGGCGCCGATTGTTTGCCGGGTACCAATCCGACCGATCCCGGCGGGCGTATCATCAATCCCTTGTTTGGGGAAGCGCTCAAACTGAACATCATTGCCAAGCTGAAGCCGGCGGTCGGAACCCGCAAACTGGATACGTTCGGCTGCACCATTCCGCCGGTCATCATTCATTACCTGGCGCCCGATCCGGATGTCAACGAGTTGCTCCGGGTGACCAATACGGCATTGGGGAACATATCGGTGCAACCGCACCTGAACGAGTTACTGGGCGTGCTGCACTGTATCAACGGGCAGCTGAACATTTGTCAGCCTTAGGGCTAGTATTAAGGTGATACTAATCGATATTATGATTTAAGATTGCAGATTACATGATTGTTGATTTTTGATGTGCGTAGAGCGTACCGTGACATCAAAAATCAACAATCATATAATCTGCCAAAAAACTCTTTACAACTACCGTACGAACAACAGTTCGCGGTATTTCACCAGCGGCCAGTATTGGTCGTCTACAATGCCTTCCAGGTCGTCGACCGCTGCGCGGATGGTTTCCATTTCGGGTTTTACGCTGTTGCACAGGATATCGGCTTCTTTACGCAGGTCATCGGAATGGTGTACTTTTTCGAGTGCTTCGTGCATTTTTTTAAGGCCTCCATTGATCGTGCTGATGGCTTTTATAATACGTTGGAGCGTTTCTTTTTGATACCCTACGGCATCTTCCAGCCCGATGTCTCTCATGGACGCGATGTTGTCGGCCAGTTCGGTTTGATAGCGCAACACAGCCGGCATCACGATGGAATTGACCATATCTTCGAGGGTTTTTGCCTCGATGTCTAATTTGGTGCAGTAGCCGTGCAATTGCACCGCCAGGAAGGCTTCAAGTTCCGTTTTGTTCAGCACGCCGGATTTTCCGAAGAAATCCTGCGCCAGTTTGGTGCCTAATACGTCGAGCGCTTCCGGGGTGTTGGTGTGGTTCGAGAGCCCGCGCGTAGCCGCTTCTTCCCGCCATTCGTCGGAATAGTTGTTTCCTTCGAACAGGATCACCTTCGATTTGCGGATGTAGTTTTTCAACACCATCAGGATGGCCTCGTCTTTCTCGGCGCCTTTGGCCATGGCTTTGTCCACATCGTTTTTGAATTCGAGCAGTTGCAAGCCCATCATGGTGTTCATGACGGTCATCGGGCCGGCGCAGTTTTGCGAAGAACCGACGGCGCGGATTTCAAATTTATTTCCGGTAAATGCGAACGGCGAAGTGCGGTTGCGGTCGGTATTGTCCAGTTCGAGGTTCGGCAATTTGGCAATCAGGTCGATAGCGCGTTTTACGGCGGCGTCGTCGGTTTTTTTGCCGTTGGCGATCTGGTTGAACAACTTGGTCATGGCTTCGCCGATAAACACCGAGATGATGGCCGGCGGGGCTTCATTGGCGCCAAGGCGGTGGTCGTTGCCGGCATGTGCGATGCTGGCGCGCAGCACGTCGGCGTATTTGTACACCGCCATGATGGTATTGACGAAGAAGGTGAGGAAGCGCAGGTTTTTACCCGGCTCTTTTCCGGGCGAAAGCAGGTTAACGCCGGTGTTGGTACCCATGCTCCAGTTGTTGTGTTTGCCCGATCCGTTGATGCCGGCAAAGGGCTTCTCGTGGAGCAGTACGCGCAGTTTGTGCCGGCGCGCCACGCGGTCCATGAGGTCCATGAGCAGTTGGTTGTGGTCTACGGCCACGTTTATTTCTTCAAACATCGGCGCTACTTCGTATTGCGCCGGCGCTACTTCGTTGTGGCGGGTACGCACGGGGATGCCGAGTTTATAACTTTCCGTTTCCAGGTCGCGCATAAACAGGTACACACGTTCGGGGATGGAGCCGAAGTAGTGGTCTTCCAGTTGCTGGTGTTTGGAGGCCGGGCGGCCCAACAGGGTACGGCCGGTCATCGGCAGGTCGGGGCGGGCATTGAACAGCGCGTCGTCGATCACGAAGTATTCCTGCTCCCAGCCCAAGGTGGCCGTTACTTTGGTTACATTCGGGTCGAACAGTTGACACACCGGTACGGCGGCTTTGTCGAGCAGGGCATGCGAGCGGAGCAGCGGTAATTTAAAATCCTGCGCTTCGCCGCTGTAAGTCACAAAAATGGTTGGGATACAGAGGGTTTTGCCATCGCCGACCTCCATAATGAATGCGGGGCTGCTGGGGTCCCAAACGGTGTAACCGCGGGCTTCGAAGGTACTGCGCATGCCGCCCGAAGGGAAGGAGGAGCCATCGGGTTCCTGTTGTACCAGTGCGCCGCCGGTAAACTCTTCAATCACCCGGCCGTCGTGCGTCATGGTGAAAAACGAGTCGTGTTTTTCGGCGGTTTTGCCGGTGAGCGGCTGAAACCAGTGCGCAAAGTGCGTACAACCTTTGTCCTGCGCCCATTCTTTCATGCCGGTTGCGACTACGTCGGCGATTTCGCGGCCGAGTTTCTGGCCGCTTTGCGTGGCGGCTTTTACGCTGAGGTATGCGTTTTCGGGCAAATATTTTTTCATGGCCTCATCGCCGAAAACATTTTCGCCGAAATAAGAGGCAATGGTTTCCACTCCGCTGTCGCCAAATTCTGCGGGCAGTGGTTCCAGGCGGTTTTCAATGGTTTGAAGTGCGTTGAAACGGGTAAGAGACATGTGTGTCGCGTTAGTTAGTTATTTGTAAAATGGTTGGAAGGTTTGAGAGTTTTTGGTTGGAGGGTTTGAGGGTTACTGGTTTGAGGGTTTGAGGGTTGCTGGTTGGAAGGTTTTGGGGTAGTGTTACGAAAAATCAATGGTATTGGGAATTGAACCGGGGCAAGCGTTTGAAGAACAAAATTCGGAATTTGTACAAAAATCATTTTCGGCGAAAACAATACCAAATAAAAGGTTTTTTTGCGAAAAAAGCGATTTTGGTTCTGGTTATTATTAATATTTAAACCGATATGACTATTTTCGACGCAAAGTTATGGGTAAATTCAGCGAAAACGCTTATTTTTAGTTTAAAAATAATTTTAACCCTCAACAGAAGACAATTCTATCGAAAGAAAGAAAAAAGTCGCATTTAGAATATAATTCTGAACAGCCTGAAAATATCCGGCAACTACCTGCTTATTTTTTCAGGTTCCGAACAATCTCTGTTATCCGGGCCAGATGATGATCATCGTGTTCGGCAACGAAAAGAAAGGAATCCATCAGTCGCATGGGCTGTTGCAGGCGCGGGTGCAGGGCAGTGCGGTAAATATCTTCTTCGGTCAGCGGTTCCAGCATCCGGATCGTGCGGGTACGGGCAGCCCGGAATCCGGCCAGCAACACTTGTGGGGTGAAGGCGTTGTGGTTGGCCTCATCGGTTTTGGTATTACTCAGGTCGGCAGGCCGCAGGATAGCGGTCCCGGAAAGGAAATCGGTCAGCCGCCCCTGCCATAGTGGTTCCAGGTCGGTCAGATGGCCGATATTTTCCAGAATGCTCCAGGTTTCGTTTGGCCGGAGGCGCATCAAATCTTCCGGAATAGCGGCCAGTTTTTCTTCCAAACGGACCGGGGTGCCGCTGAGGCGTTCCACGATGGAAGGGAAAATGTTTTGGGTAAAATCAAAGTCGAAATGGCGGTCGAACCAGCGAATTTGTTTCATAGCGAATATTTAAAACAAATATTTTAAAACAAATTTCAATAAAAATACTAATTGTTTTTATTTTTGAGCCTCTTGAAATCTAAAAACATAACAAATGAAAAACCTGTTGCCACTCGATGATGAATATATGGCCCTGCTCCGGCAAATTAATTCGGTCCAGGTACTTAAAAGCGGCGTTGGCGGTTAACCAGGGCCTGATCGAACTGTATTGGGAAATCGGTAAAATGATCGTCCGGGAAGAGGAGACGAAAGGCTGGGGCAGCGCGGTGGTGGAGCGCCTGGCTGTCGATTTGAAAATGGAGTTTCCGGATATGGGTGGGTTTTCACGCAGTAATCTGTTTTATATCCGGAAGTTTTACCTGTTTTACCGTGATGCAGATGAAAAAGTCCAACAAGTTGTAAGACAAATTCCGTGGGGGAGGTTTAGTGACAGAAGTCGTAGGCACCTTGGACAAGCGCCAAAAAGATTGGATGGCTGCTGGAGGTATGGGGAAGGGCAGATAATAGTACGTTAGTGTCGAGAACGACCTTCACGAAGCCGTTTGGTTTTTAGGATTTTGCGAACCGTAAGGCGTACGATCGTGGCCTTTACCCCAATCTTCAATTTGTTCTTTAGAAGGATTAAGCTTGTCAACCGCTTGTTGCAAGCGGCGATAGCGAAATTCTATCAACAACCGGCGCAAATCCTGCAATTCTGCTTCGGACAAGTCGGCAGCAAAGAGTTTAAGAATTTCCAATTGCGCATTGTTCAAGGAGGCTGACATATCGTCGATATTTGAAACAAAGATATGTACATTTTTTCCCAAAAACGAAGCGTAACCCCCAAATGCCTGACCTTTGAACCTGAAAAAATATATTTCCCTCTATGGCAAAATCAAAAGTAATCTTCTTCTGCTCCTCCTGTGGCGCTTCCGCCCCCAAATGGCTCGGCAAATGCCCGCACTGCGGCGAATGGAACACCTATCAGGAAGAAGTGATCCAGAAAGAAACCGTCGCGGAAGAAAAACGCCGGTCGTGGGCAGGCAATGGAAAGGGCGAATCCGTGAAAGCGGTGCCGCTCACCAACATCCAAACCGGCGCCACGCCCCGCATGAGCACACCCGACGGCGAACTGAACCGCGTGTTGGGCGGGGGTATCGTACCGGGCTCGCTGGTACTGATCGGCGGCCAGCCGGGCATTGGAAAAAGTACCCTGTTGCTACAGGTAGCCGTACAATTACCGGCC
Organism: Bacteroidota bacterium; assembly: GCA_963169325.1. Classification (GTDB taxonomy): domain Bacteria; phylum Bacteroidota; class Bacteroidia; order Chitinophagales; family Saprospiraceae; genus M3007. The sequence continues at coordinate 11,733 of CAUJEY010000297.1, read as the reverse complement.
AAAGTACTGTACGTCAGCGGTGAAGAGAGCGAGGAACAGATCAAAATGCGCGCCGACCGCCTGCCCGAAGGCCGCGCGGATTGTTATATTCTCACGGAGACGAACACCAGCAAAATCCTGCAACAAGCCCAGGATATACAGCCGCAGTTGCTGATCGTGGATTCTATTCAGACCATGAACAGCCCCCACCTCGACAGCGCGCCCGGCGGCGTATCGCAGGTGCGCGAATGTGCCGCCGAACTGCTGCGTTTCGCCAAAGAGACCAACATCCCCGTGTTTCTCATCGGCCATATCAACAAGGAAGGCGATATCGCCGGCCCCAAACTGCTCGAACACATCGTCGACTGCGTGCTCCAGTTCGAAGGCGACCGGCACAATACCTATCGTATCCTGCGCACGCTGAAAAACCGTTTTGGCAGCACTGACGAGATGGGCATCTACGAGATGCGCGCGGAGGGGCTGCGCGAAGTGAGCAACCCTTCCGAACTGCTGCTCAGCCAAAAAGATGAAGAACTCAGCGGTTGCGCCGTGGCCGGCACCATGGAAGGTATGCGCCCCATGCTGATCGAGACACAGGCGCTGGTCAGCAAATCCGTGTACGGCACGCCACAGCGCTCTGCCACGGGGTTCGATATGCGCCGCCTGCAAATGCTGCTGGCCGTGCTGGAAAAACGCTGCGGCTACTACTTCAGCATGAACGACGTATTTCTCAACCTGGCCGGGGGCATCCGCGTCGAAGACCCCGCCATCGACCTGGCCATCGTGGCATCGCTCATTTCCTCCCTGCTCGATGTCAGTATACCCTCCAATGTGTGTTTCGCCGGAGAGGTGGGCCTGAGCGGTGAAATACGCGCCGTGAGCCGCATCGAACAACGTATCGCCGAGGCCGACCGGCTGGGTTTTAAAGAAATGTATATTTCCAAATACAACGCTAAAGGACTGGATACGAAGAAGTTTGGTATCCGGGTGATGACGCTGGGGAAAGTGGAAGAGTTGAAGGGGGCGTTGTTTGTGTGAGACCATTGTGCATCAAACGGAAAAAATTTACCTTGCGTAAAATTTCTCGACCATGACCGTACTGACGAAGAAAATGACTTTCGCGGAATACCGCGCGCTGGACTTCGAAAATGCCGATAACTTCCAATACGAACTCCTAAACGGTGAAATCGTGAGAAAAGCCTCCCCAACCGTTCAACATCAGCGGATTGCCCGACGGGTAGTCAAAGCATTTGAAAAATATCTCGACGAAAACCCGGCCGGCGAGCTGTTCTTTGCGCCGTTAGATGTCGCCCTGGACGATTTCAATGCACCACAACCTGATATCATATTTATTCACCACGAACGCAGGCATATTATCCATGAACAGGAACAAGTCATCATGGGCGCCCCCGATCTCTTAGTAGAGATCATTTCCAGCGGCTCGATCAAAAGAGACCGTATCGAAAAAAAAGACCTGTATGAGCAGTTCGGCGTGGCAGAATTTTGGATCGTGGATCCGAATAATCGTTCGGTAGAAGTATATCATTTGTTGGACAGCCGCTATCAAGTTTTTGCTTTTGCTGCGGAAAGCGGCAAAATTTACTCGTCTGTGCTCGAAGGATTCGAATTGGAAGTCGCAGATATTTTTGTTTAAAAAGTGTCATGTCGACTGAAAGGAGACATCTAATTTAACGTGGCAAAGTAGTATTAAGTAGGTTTAACCATACTACCGGACATTTTTAAACACATCGGCACATAGAACACATAGTTTAATGATTTTCAATACTTTAAAAACTATGTGCTCTATGTGCCTATGTGTTTAAAAATGTCCGGTAGTGTGAGGTTTAACTCAAAACCCACTACATTTGCGCCGCTTTTCTTAAAATAACCAATCAACGAATAACCAATCAACGAATAACCGGCAACCAGCATCCAGCACATGACATCCCGCGACATCCGCCGCCAATTCCTCGACTTCTTCGCTTCCAAAGGGCATAAAATCATACCCTCGGCTCCTATCGTGGCCAAGAGCGACCCCACGCTTATGTTCATCAACTCCGGCATGGCGCCGCTCAAGGACTATTTCCTGGGCAACCAAACACCGCCCGCCAAACGTGTGGCCGACACCCAAAAATGCCTGCGCGTGACCGGCAAACACAACGACCTGGAAGACGTAGGCCGCGACGGCTACCACCACACCATGTTCGAGATGCTGGGAAACTGGTCATTCGGCGATTATTTCAAAAAAGATGCGCTCGCCTGGTCCTGGGAACTGCTCACCGAGGTGTATAAAATACCGAAAGACCGGCTGTACGTGTCGGTGTTTGCGGGCGACGAAAAGGAAAAACTGCCCTTCGATCAGGAGGCCTTCGATACCTGGAAACAGTTCGTGTCCGAAGACCGGATTTTGCCGTTCGGCAAAAAAGAAAATTTCTGGGAAATGGGCGACCAGGGCCCCTGCGGCCCCTGCTCCGAAATCCACGTAGACCTGCGCTCCGACGCCGAACGCGCCAAAAAAGACGGCCGCGACCTGGTGAACAACGACGATCCCAACGTGATCGAAGTATGGAACAACGTGTTTATGCAATTCAACCGCCGCGCCGACGGCTCGCTGGAAGAGCTGCCCGCCAAAAGTGTGGACACCGGCATGGGCTTCGAACGCCTTTGCCGCGCCGTACAGGGCGCCGCCTCCAACTACGACACCGACCTGTGGCGTCCGCTGATCAACTTCCTGGAAAATTATTCGGACATAAAATACGAAGGTACCTACCCGGAAATTCAGGAAAACTGGAAAAAAACCGACGTCGCTATGCGCGTGGTGGCCGACCACCTGCGCGCCGTGTGCTTCACCATCGCCGACGGCGAACTGCCCTCCAATACGGGCGCAGGCTATGTCATCCGCCGTATCCTGCGCCGCGCGGTGCGCTATTACTATTCTTTCCTCAACCTGAAGGAACCTGTGATGTACCGCATGGCGCCCATTCTCGCCGAGGAATTCGACGACGTGTTTCCGGAGTTGAAAGCGCAGATCGACTTTGTGGTAAAAGTGATCTTGGAAGAAGAAAAAGCTTTCCTGCGCACCCTGGAAAGCGGTCTGAAACGTATCGAAGGTATCGAAATCGAAAACAACACCATCAGCGGCGAGCAAGCTTTCGAACTCTACGACACCTTCGGCTTCCCCATCGACCTCACCCACCTGATCGCCCGGGAAAAGGGCTGGGCGGTGGACCATGACGGTTTTATAAAAGCCCTGGAGGAACAAAAAACACGCTCCCGCAAAGACGCTGCCAAAGAAGTCGGCGACTGGATCGTGCTCCGTGACGAAGCCAACGTGCAATTTCTCGGTTACGACCAACTCGAACTGCGCGACAGTCACGTGGTGAAACACCGCACGGTCATGCTCAAAGGGCAGCCGCAATACCACCTCGTACTCAATCGCACGCCCTTCTATCCCGAAGGCGGCGGCCAGGTAGGCGACACCGGCTGGCTGGAATTCAGCGGCGAAAAAATCCGCGTTCTCGACACTAAAAAAGAAAACGACCTCGTCATCCACATTGTGGAAAAACTGCCGCAATACTTGCAGGACCCCACCGTGCATAGCCAGGTGGACGCCCGCAAACGCCGGCTCACCGAAAATAACCACTCGGCCACCCACCTGCTGCACGCCGCGTTGCGCAAAGTATTGGGCCATCACGTACAGCAAAAAGGCTCATACCTCGACGACCAGACCTTGCGTTTCGACTTCGCCCATTTCCAGAAAGTGACCGACGAAGAACTGGCTGAAATCGAACAAATCGTCAACGAAAAAATCCGCGAAAACATCGCCCTCGAAGAAGCCCGTAACCTGCCTATCGAGGAAGCCAAAAAATCCGGCGCGATGATGTTGTTCGGGGAAAAATACGGCGAAAGCGTGCGCATGATCACCTTCGATCCCGCGTACTCCCGCGAACTCTGCGGGGGCTGCCACGTGAGTCAAACCGGCAAAATCGGCTACTTCAAAATCACCGCCGAATCGGCCGTAGCGGCCGGCGTGCGACGTATAGAAGCGATCACCGCCGCCGCCGCCGAAGCTTATGTTTCCGGTATGGAGCGCGAGGTGGCGGCCATCAAATCGCTGCTAAAATCCAAAGAACTGGCTAAAGCCGTGAACGACCTGCAGGAGGAAAACAAACGCCTGCAAAAAGAAATCGAACGCCTGGTGCAGGAGCAAGCCGGCGGCCTGCGCGACGGCCTGCGCGACAAAGCGGAAATGGTGAACGGGATATCTTTCCTCGCCACCGTGCTGCCGCTCAACGACGCCAACGCCATCAAAACCCTGGCCTTCGAACTCGAACGCGAACTGGCCCCGGCCGTTATTGCCTTCGGCTCCGTGAGCGCCGACAAGCCCATGCTGACCGTGAAGATCAGCGACGGCCTCGTGAAAGAACGCGGCCTCAACGCCGGCACCATCGTGCGCGAACTGGCCCAAAAGTTCCTGAAAGGCGGCGGCGGCGGACAGCCGTTTTTTGCCACGGCCGGCGGCAGCGACACATCGCAGTTGAAAGAAGCGGTGGAGGCGGTGAAAGGGTATTTGTAACGCGGTCTGCCAGACCGCGTGGAATTCCTGGCTGCTATAAAGCGCTTGGAATGTGGGGAAAAGGGATTGTTTTTGTAAAAAAATATCCAATGTCTTTCACCATTCCTGATCATATTGTTCAAGCGAGCCATCGCATTGAAGTCGAAATGCGATTGGACCTGGCCATTTTTTTCTATGTGCAATGGAAAATGTCATTGGGCAAATGTGCCGAATTTGCTGGCATTTCTCGTTATGCCTTCCAAAAAGAGCTGGCTAATAGAAACCATTTTCTCAATATTTCGGAAGAAGATATCAGGCACGATGTGACGATGCTTGAAAAACTGGGGATATGATCGTCGGAAGCGATACATCTGGAATTAGTGCGACTTGCCGGCGAGCATGTTTAAAAACGGCAGGCGGCAGCGATACGTCGCAGTGGAAGGAAGCGGTGGATGCGGTGAAAGGGTATTTGTAACGCGGTCTGGCAGGCGGTGTGGAAAGCATCATTGGTTCGGCAGTCTTTGTAATGCAGTAGAAAAGGATTATTTTTGTCAGTAAAATCGCACATGGAACACTTTCGGGAATATATCAGCATTGACCCAAATATTCGTTTTGGAAAACCTTGTATCAAGGGGACTCGTATTTCCGTAGCCGATATATTAGGTTGGCTTGCCAGTGATGCATCGTTTGAAGAAATTTTAGAAGACTTTCCGGAGTTGAAGCGGGAACATATCCTGGCTTCACTGGCTTTTGCAGCGGAACGTGAGCATATTACCAAATTGCTGGCTGCCGCATGAAACTATTACTGGACGCCAACCTTTCCTGGCGGTTGACCCGGCTACTTGAGCCGACTTTCCCAGATATCATGCATGTCGTCAACACGGGGCTTCCTGTCCCGGCTTCTGATACGGCGATATGGAATTGGGCGAAGGCCAATGATTTTATCATTATTACCAACGACGAAGACTTTTTCAACTTGTTGTTAGCCAAAGGCTACCCTCCTAAAGTAATCATGTTACGTATTGGAAATCAGCGTACCAGTTACCTTGCTCAGGTATTAATCCATAAAGCACCGGAAATTGAAGAATTTGCCTTGGACCCTGATTACGGAGTTTTAGAGGTTTTTTGAAAAAGAATACCAATGCTCCCGGTCGCGCGCGTTACCATTCAATTTCCACCACCACTACCTCGAAATATTTCTTGTACGGATATTTATCCCACATCGCCGTCATTTCTAAAGTAAAGTCGCCCTGCTCCGGCACATCCACTGTAACGGTGTTCTCATGCACTCCCTTTTCAATTTTGAAGTGGGCATCCGTTTGCTTGTAGGTTGTTTTATCGGTCAGAATAAATCCGATGATCATTTTATCCGGCAGGTGCAGTTTAAAACGCACTTTGCCGGCAGTCCGCTCGATAACAGGCGGTGACGTACCGAAACCAAACTCGTAGTACAAACTGTTCACCTCCGGCAACTGATCAAATGCTTCCCGCGTAATTTTCCGATCCAGCAGGGTCCATTTTTCATCTTCCGGAAAGTGACTGGCAATGAGCCGTTCAGGGTCTGCCAGAAAATAGGATTCCCGGATATTATCCCAGGCTGTTTCCGGGCTTGCCCAGGTGACATCCAGCAAATGCCACACGCTGTCGATCTGCACCGCATTCCAGGCGTGATTCCCGGTCGAATCGGCGGTACGAAAACGTTTATCCCCTTTGGCATAACCGGTGACAACGGTGTTGTTTATCTCGGCGTGATCCAGCATAGTGCTCATCAGCATGGCATAGCCGCCGCAGATACCCGTGCCACGGTCATAGGTAGTCAATGCCAGCTGTTTATTCATTGAAAACCGGTCCCAGTAGTTTGCCCGAAGCCCTTCATAGTCGTAGCGGATATTTTTTGCGATCCAGTAGAAAATGGCCCGTACTTTTTCCAACTCGTTTTGAGCCGGTTCCGTCAATTTATCGGTGAGGTGGTACAAATCGGGGAAATCCGCGTGCCGGAGGGTGTCGGCGTGCGCATCGATGGCATACACGGGGGCGATCTGGGCGGATGTGCCGGAATGGCTGAGGAGGAAGAGGGGTAGGAGGAATATAAATCGGATAATCAAAATCTAAATTTAGTCAGGTATTTTTAGAAAGTCCGCAGGGCTGAGAATTGCCGCACTACTTTCATGAGACAGACTCAAATATGTCCTCCTCGCTTTTGTAACCGAGCGCTTTGGCTTTCTTATTAAGCCGCCTGCGAAGGTTGTCTACCCGGCGCAAGTAAAAATAATCGGATAACGCTTTTTTGACCAGCGTTTCCACGTCCAGATTCAACGCCTTTGCCTGCGCCTCAATTTCAAGCCTGAGTTTGTCTTCTATATTAATTTGTAGTGTCGACATGAATTCAACTATTTGATAAACAAAGGTAATCTTTTTCTCCCAAAATCTCCCCACTTTCGCCACACACCAAACCGACCCGAATCCATTGACTACCATCGACGCCTTCCTGACCAAATGGGCCGCCTCGGGCGCCGCCGAACGCGCCAACGCTCAACTGTTTGTGGCCGAATTGTGCGGCCTGCTGGACGTAGACGCCCCAAACCCGGCATCCGAAGACCATTCGGCTAATGTTTATGTGTTTGAAAAAACCATTCCCGGCATAGCGGACCGCAGCAAAAACTTCATCGACTGCTACAAACGCGCCCATTTCGTGCTCGAAGCCAAACAGGGCGCCGATGCCGCCACGGAAACGCCCCTCTCCGAAGCCGGGCAGCAACGCTTAGCCCGGCGCAAAACCGGCCACGGCCTTCGGGGCACCGCCGCCTGGGATACGGCGATGGAAAAAGCCCGCAAGCAAGCCGAAAATTACGCCCGCCTGCTTCCTCCGGAAGAAATCGCGGGCCACGGCCGGCCACCCTTCCTGATCGTGGCCGATGTGGGCCACAGCATCGCCCTGTACGCCGACTGGAGCCGGGCCGGCGGCCACTACGCCCCGTTCCCCGACCCGGCCTCCTACCGCATCCCCCTGGCCGACCTCCACCGCGACGACATCCGCGAACGCCTGCGCCAGGTGTGGACCGACCCGCTCGCCCTCGACCCCAGCCGCCGCAGCGCCCGTGTGACGCGCCAGATCGCCGACCGGCTGGCCCGGCTGGCCCGCTCGCTGGAAGGCCGACACGAGCCCGAGCGCGTCGCCGGCTTCCTCATGCGCAGCCTGTTCACCATGTTCGCCGAAGACGTGGGACTGCTGCCCGAGCGCTCCTTCAGCCGCCTGCTCGACGAATTCCCGCAGGACCCCATCAACTTTCCGCACCTGCTCGAAGCCCTCTGGCGCGACATGAACACCGGCGGCTACAGCGTGGCCCTGCGCGCCCGCATCCCCCGCTTCAACGGCGGTCTCTTCGCCCACACCGACGTGATACCCCTCGACGCCGACCAGGTGCAACTGCTCGCCGAAGCCGCCCGGGCCGACTGGCGCGACGTGGAACCCGCCATTTTCGGTACCCTGCTCGAACGCGCCCTCGACCCCCGCGAACGCCACAAACTCGGCGCCCACTATACCCCACGCGCCTACGTGGAACGCCTCGTGCAACCCACCGTGATAGAACCCCTGCGCGCCGAGTGGGAAGCCGTGCAGGCAGCAGCCCTGCAACGCGCCGAAGACGGCGACACCGCCAAAGCCATACTCGAAGTAGAAACCTTCCTGCAAAAACTCGCTGCGCTGCGCATCCTCGACCCCGCCTGCGGCAGCGGCAACTTCCTGTACGTCACCCTCGAACTGCTCAAACGCCTCGAAGGCGAAGTGCTCAATACCCTGCGCGAACTCGGCCAGGGCCAGCAACGCCTCGAACTCGCCGGCGTGATGGTGACGCCCGCCAACTTCCTCGGCCTCGAACTCAACCCCCGCGCCGCCGCCATCGCCGAACTCGTGCTCTGGATCGGTTTCCTCCAATGGCACCTGCGCACCCGCGGCAGCCTCCAGGGCCTGGCCGAACCCATCATCCGCGACCTGCACAACGTGGAATGCCGCGACGCCGTGCTGACCTGGGACGACCAAAAACCCCTGCTCGACGCCGCCGGCCAACCCGTCACCCGCTGGGACGGCCGCACGACCAAAACCCACCCCGTGACCGGCGAAGAAGTGCCCGACCCCGAAGCCCGTGTGCCCACCTACGCGTACACCAACCCGCGCCCGGCCGAGTGGCCGCAGGCGGATTATATCGTGGGCAATCCGCCGTTTATCGGAGATAAAGCTATGAGAGAATCGCTTGGTGATGGCTACACGGAAGCATTGCGAAAAGCCTATTCTTACCTGCCCAACAGTATAGACTTTGTGATGTACTGGTGGGAAAAATCTGCTCAGTTAATTCAATCAGGTCAGACAAAAAGTTTTGGATTCATTACTACGAACAGCATTACTCAAACTTTTAACAGACGAATAATCGAAAAGTATTTGAACATAGAAGCAGCCAGTTTGGTCTTTGCCATTCCCAATCACCCTTGGGTAGAAAGCTCTGATGGTGCCGCAGTAAGAATTGCAATGACAGTAGCCATTGATGGAAAATGTCAGGGTCAGTTATGGACTATTGCCGGTGAAAAGAATGTAGAGAATCAAGAGGAGGCGGAGATAGAATTCACTAAAAAATCAGGAAAAATCAACGCTGATTTGTCAATAGGTGCGGATGTGACTAGTTCAGTTCCTTTGAGAGCAGGAGAGGACTTAAATTCTTTTGGAATGATGCTCGCGGGTTCGGGATTTATTATTACTCATGAGAAGGCTATTGAACTTGGTTGGGGAAAAAATCCAGAAGTTTCCAAGATTATCAAGCCGTATAGAAATGGAAGGGATATTACACAGACAGGGAGAGGGGTTATGGTCATTGATTTGTTTGGTTATGAATCTATTGAGGTTCGGGATAAATTCCCAAGCATTTTTCAATATGTGTTGGAAAGGGTTAAACCTGAACGAGATGAAAATAGAAGGAAATCAATACGTGAAAAGTGGTGGATTTTTGCCGAGCCAAGAAAAACCCTTCGTAGGGCAATGGTGGGACTTAGCCGTTTTATCATAACGCCAGAAACTGCCAAGCATAGATTTTTTGTATTTTTAGACGCAAATATTGTTCCTGATCATAAGCTTGTTGCTTTTGCACTTGAAGATGCGTTTTACCTAGGTGTATTGTCGAGTCGTTTTCATGTTACTTGGGCACTTGCATCGGGCGGTAGATTAGGCGTTGGTGACGACCCTGTTTACAATAAAACTCGTTGTTTCGATCCCTTCCCCTTTCCCACCCCCACTGACACCCAAACCGCCCGCATCCGCGAACTCGGCGAGCGCCTCGACGCGCACCGCAAGCGGCAGCAGGCGCAATACCCCGAGCTCACGCTCACCGATATGTACAACGTGTTGGAAAAAGCCCGCGCCAACGAAAAACTGAACGATAAAGAGCGCCGCACGCACGAGCAGGGGCTGGTGGGCATCCTGCGGCAGCTGCACGACGAACTGGACGCCGCCGTGGCGGAGGCCTACGGCTGGCCCAATAACCTGCCGGAAGGCGAAATACTGGAACGCCTCGTGCGGCTCAATGCCGCCCGCGCCGCCGAAGAAGCTGCCGGGCATATCCGCTGGCTGCGGCCTGAATATCAGGCGCCCGGCGCCGGCGCGCCCGGCGTACAGGGCAAACTCCTGGAAGAGGAAGCGGAACCCGAAGCGGCAGCGCCGGTGGGGCTGCGGGCCTGGCCGGAGCAGTTGCCCGCACAGGCCGCCGCCCTGCGCGACGTGTTGTCCGCCCTCGAAACGCCCGCCGACGTGGCTACCCTGGCCGCCGCTTTTGAAGGCAAGCGCACGGCCAAACGCCTGGAGCAAATCCAACGTTTGCTGGAGACGCTGGCGGCGCTGGGGCAGGCGGAGGAGGTGCGAGCGGGGGTGTGGGGGCGGTGATTAGGAGCCGGAGGTGTCATCTGCGAGGTACGAGCAGGTGACATCTCCGGCATTCCGGTTGCTATCATATCTTTATGCACCCGGATAGTCAAGGTTGAAGATGTCGTAAGTCCGGAGATGTCACCCGCTCGTGCCTTGAGGCCGGAGGTGTCATCCGCGAGGTACGAGCGGGTGACATCTCCGGCATTCCGGTTGCTATCATATCTTTATGCACCTGGATAGTCAAGGTCAGAGATGTCGTAAGGCCGGAGATGTCGTAAGTCCGGAGATGTCACCTGCTCGTGCCTTTAAGGCCGGAGGTGTCATCCGCGAGGTACGAGCGGGTGACATCTCCGGCATTCCGGTTGCTATCATATCTTTATGCACCCGTATAGTCAGGGTCAGAGATGACGTAAGTCCGGAGATGTCACCTGCTCGTACCTCGCAGATGACACCTCCGGACCGGACTCACGGACACCTACTCCGGCTGCAAAATCACGAGTAAATGTAATACGCATGGCCACAAAAAAAGACAAATCGCACTATCTCGCCCGGTTCTATCCCGGCGGCTATTTTCATGTATACGGCCGAACCAACAACCGGGAGCCTTTATACCGGAACGACGACCAACGGCAATTTTTTCTGGAAAAATACGCGCAATATCTAGGTGATTACGTCGATACCTTCGCCTGGTGCCTGATGGAAAATCACTTCCATCTGCTGATTCGGGTAAAAGACGAAAACCATCTCCTTCAATACATCACCGGCATTCCCGAACTAATGCGGACAGCGGCACAACAACAATTTCTGGAAACGCCGCCCATCGATCGGGATTATCACACGGTGCTGGAACGGCAATTTACCCGTTTGTTCACCACCTACGCCATGCGGGTAAACGCCGAGCAAAAGCGCAGTGGAAACCTTTTTTACCGACCGTTCAAACGCGTAGAGGTCACGGATATCAACCATTTGGTCTGGCTGGTATATTATATTCATTCGAATCCGGTGAAACATGGCGTTTATACGAAACTCAGCGACTACCGCTGGAGCTCGTACAAGGCTATGTTATCCCAAGATTCAACAAAGATTGCCCGGAGCGAAGTGTTGGAGTGGTTCGGGGGACTGGACTATTTTAAAAACTTTCACCTTTCAGCGGTGGAGACTCCGGAAAGCGTGGAATACCTGGATATCGAGCACTAAGTGCCGGAGGGGAGAGGGAGGTGTCATCTGCTCGTGCCTCGCAGATGACACCTCCGGCCGTGATAGTCAAGGCCGAAGATGTCGTAAGTCCGGAGAT
>CAUJEY010000296.1 GCA_963169325.1 Bacteroidota bacterium | reverse complement strand
TGAAAGGCTGGCTGCAACAATGCGGCGCAAATCCGGGCGATATGCTCTTCCTGCTCTGCGGCGAAGAAGAAAAAACGCGCAAACAACTCTCTGAACTGCGCCTCGAAATGGGCAACCGGCTCGGCCTGCGCGACCCGAAAGTATTCAAACCGCTGTGGGTGGTCGATTTTCCCCTGCTCGAATGGGACGAAGATGAACAGCGTTTCTTTGCTATGCACCACCCTTTCACCTCGCCCAAACCGGCCGATATTCCGAAACTGGACTCGGACGACCACGCTGTGCTGAAAGGTATCCGCGCCGACGCCTATGACCTCGTACTTAATGGCGTGGAAATCGGCGGCGGCTCCATCCGGATACACGACCGCGACCTGCAAAGCCGCAACTTCCGGCTGCTCGGGTTCTCTAATGTGGAAGCCGAAGCGCAATTCGGCTTCCTGCTCGGCGCTTTTGAATACGGCGCTCCGCCGCACGGCGGTATCGCGTTCGGCTTCGACCGCTTGAACGCCGTGATGAACGGGGCAAACTCGATCCGCGACTTTATCGCTTTTCCGAAGAATAACCAGGGCCGGGATATGATGATCGACGCGCCGGATATGATCAAGTTGAAGCAGTTGGAGGAGTTGGGGATACGGGTAGTGGAGTAACGCGAACTGTTAGTTCGCGTGAAAATTAAAATCTTTTCCACGCGAACTAACAGTTCGCGTTACTGCGACCAGGAAGTAGGCTCCCGATCCCACCGATGTCCCTTCAACGCCAAGCGCAGCGCCTCCGGCAAACCCCGCCCATCGCTGGCAGCAATATTAGCCTCCACGTGCCGCACCCGTCGCATGCCGGGAATAATGGTATGTACGTCGTCGTTGCTAAGGATGAAGCGCAGTGCCATTTCGGGCATGGTCATTCCTGCGGGGAGGAGTGGCCGCAGCGCGTCAGCGTGGTCCACACTGGCGTTCAGGTTTTCGGGCACGAAGTAGGTGCCGCGCCAGTCGCCGGGCGGGAAAACGGTATCCTTGGTAAGATTTCCCGTTAGAGAGCCTTCGTCGAAGGGCACACGGGCGATGACGGCAATGTCGAGTTCGCGGCAAAGCGGAAACAAGGCATCTTCCGGCGCCTGGTCGAAGATGTTGTAGATCACTTGCACGGCGTCGATCATACCTGTACGGATGGTATTCAGTGCGTTTTCGGGCTCCCAGCGGTTGATGCTGACGCCGAAGTGCCGCACTTTGCCTTCTTTTTTCAGTTTTTCAAGGGCTGCTTTCCACTCGTCGCGGTCGGCCCAGGCGTCTTCCCAGACATGGAATTGTTGCAGGTCGATGCAGTCCACCCCGAGGTTGCGCAGGCTTTTTTCAGTGTATTCGATAATATGGTCGGCCGGGAAACAATCCTCGAAGCGGTAGTCCGGTTTGGAAGGCCATTTGAAGTTTTTGGGCGGGATTTTGGTAGCGACATAAAATTCTTTGCCGGGGTGTTTTTTTACCAAATCGCCCAGAATTTGTTCGCTTTTACCGCGGCCGTAGCCCCAGGCGGTATCGAAAAAATTGCAGCCGAGTTCTACGGCGCGGTCGAGTGCATGGGCTACCTCCCCGGCGTCGGTGTCGGTCCAGCCGGCTAAGCCCCACATGCCGTAGCCGATTTCGGAGGAATGGAAGTTGGTGCGGCCAAATCTGCGGTATTTCATGGAAGATGTTTTTTTGAAAATGGCCTGCAAATTATCCAGAATTTCCGGAATGGATCGCTCATTTCATTAAGTTATAATTCTCTCACTGGTTTGATATAAAAGGGTTTTCTTTAGGGTTAATCCTTTGCATATCCTCATACCGCCAAAACTGCCCCGGATTGATCCGTACGGGAATTTCGTTGCTGACAGTTTTCCAAACCTTACCGTTGGAGAGCGATCGGCTATAACCTGTGACACGTAGTTTTGTTGGGATGGCGCCGTCGAATACGGGAACGGTAAATGTCCATTGTTCGCCTGGAAGAAGAAGCAGCTCAGTGCTCCCGGACATACAATAAGGACCTGGGTTGTATCCCTGAATTGAGCGCCATTTATGTTCAGCGTCCAATGCCTCAATATGCAAGGTGATCCTCCCATTGGGTCCAAAGTTTCCAAACACCAGAGTATCCGGTGTTTGGTTGGTTAAATCCATGGGTAAATTTGCATATTTTTCCTTGTTAGCATCCTTTACATTGGTATGAATTTGTAGATGGAGCACGCCGTGCGACGAATCATCAGATTCCACCATATAGGGCAATCTTTCAAAGGTGCCGTAATCAACCCGTAACAGTTGGTTCGAATGATTGGGTTTGGGAAGGAATCCATTCGGCCAGAGGTGATCAATATTTAATTTTTGATGGCTAGTGGCAGAATACGCTAAATTTTCTTTCCAGATTATGAAGCCTAGCGTATCAATATAGGCCAGTTCGTTTTTATTGGTAACCACTTTTAAAATACCCTGCCGGAAACCGTTTTGTGTATCAGTTTCGTTAAATACCTCACGGGTGATACAAGTCTGGCGCAAGGCGTCCCAGATATGACAACTGCCAGAATGATGTACAAAAAGATAACGTCCAGCTTGTTGAAACCTTAACGAATGGCCCAAGCGCCCCGGGAATTTCTTAACCGCACGGCCTAATGTATCCACTACAACCCAGGCGCCTTCCTGGTTAGCGTAAATCCACCTTTCCGTCATTTGAGATGCACTGTTATTGGCTACATTATAAGACGTATCCGATAACCGTTGACCCTGCCTATCGAACAAAAACCATTGCTCGCCAATTTGCCCCAGCGCCGTACCGTTTCGGAAAGCCGTGACCTGGTTTACCATGGTGTCTGGCAAAACCAGTTCTCCTTTTACAGTAAGCCACCCTTTTTTAATCGATCCCTCAAGTGCTCCTTTTTCCGTCCTTTGCTTGAAAGTCATCCCAAAATATTCTATTGGGGTAAGTCCATCGGTAAAATCAACAATATAGGACGGAAAACGCCAAGGGATAGCCTCTTGTAAGAACCGATATACCATGTTTCCTTTCCGGTCGATAATAGCACGAGAGTTATGGCTCCAATCGAGATTAACCAATGCATAACCGCCACTATAGGCTTTGTTATATAAATTAAATCTTTGGATGCCTTCCCTGACAATCCCATTAGTATCTGCGAGGGCCGTATAATTGGAACTTTTGTAGGTAATAACAGAGTCTGCAAGCGGGTCATAAAATGAAAAGGTTTGTTGGGTTTTCAGGTTACGACTTACCCAATACATGCCTTCCCGCAGGTCTTTAATGTTGTCGTATATCGTATCTAAAATGAGTTTCCCATCCCGATGCAGCAGACCCACTTTGCCCGAGCCTGTTGTGACAATCGCAAAATTATCATCTTGCCGGAAACCATCTGTTTTCACGTAATAGGCGGCAAAAGGCTGTTGCCCTTTCCGATTTATGTACGACTTTTTCCCTTTTATCCAAACCTCAGCCAAGTCGCCCTGAAAGGTTCGTGCGTAATCATATACTGCCGGAATCCGGAATTTACCATCGGTGTCGATAAATCCGTAATACCCGTCTTGCCGCACCGGCGCCAGTCCTTCGAAAAAATCGCCCGCACTAAAAAATTGCGGCTCGATGATTGTTTTTCCTGAAGCATCGATGTAGCCCCACTTTTGGCCAACTACCATGGGGTACAGTAGTTTTTCCGGTGTATGCTGTGCAGAACTAATGAAAGGCAAAAAGAATAGCAGAAAAAAAACCAGATTTTTCATGGGTAAGGAATTTGTTAAGTGATGCGGCTTTTAGCCAAAAGGTTGGTCCGTATTTCCGTTTTGTTACGGCAGTCCTGGCTTGCATGGCGAACTATCAAGGGTTATTAGGAAAATAAATGTCATAAAATTAAAGATTATAACAACTATTTTTCAACCCTGCTGTTTTAACTACATTGTTTAACCGTTCTAAAATAAAAACAACAATGGCAAAGCTCAGCTGGCAACTCGACCCCGCACACTCCGAAGTACAATTTCGTGTCCGGCACCTGATGGTGTCCACCGTAACCGGACAATTTAAAAAGTTTTCTTCTACCGTAACGACCGATGAAAGCGGCGATTTTAAAACGGCGGAAATCGAATTTACGGTGGAGGCTGCCTCTATCGATACGGGCGTGGAAATGCGCGATAACCATTTGCACAGCGATGATTTTTTCAATGCGGAAAAATATCCTGAACTGCGGTTTAAATCGACCGGTATTAAGGCCTTAAGTGCGGATGAATTTCAATTGGATGGTCACCTGACCATTCGCGACATAACGAAACCCATTTCCCTGCACGTCGAACTCGGCGGTATTGCCGTAGACCCTTACGGAAACACCAAGGCCGGATTTGAAGTGACCGGCAAGATCAGCCGCAAAGAATTTGACCTGAAATGGAACGCCCTGACGGAAGCCGGCGGCGCCGTGGTAGCCGATGAAGTGAAAATTCAGGCCAACGTACAGTACGCCAAAGTGCAGCCCGTAGCGGCTACGGCGGAAGTGCTGGAAGCGGTTGCTTAAGAATATTGGGAACCGGCGACGCATATTTTGGGTTTAGGAGTTTGAAGTTCGAAGTTTGAAGTTCGAAGTCACGCGACTTCAAACTTCGAACTTCAAACTTCAAACTCTACATTACCTTTGGCCGAAATCTGCAATGCAAACCGGAACCGTAATAAAATCTACAGGCAGTTGGTACTTGGTGCGCCCCGACGGCGGCGGCGATGTATTGCAATGCCGAATTGTCGGCAAATTTCGCCTCAATGACATTCCGCTCACTAACCCCGTTGCCGTGGGCGACCGGGTGGAGGTGTTAGTGGATTCGGATCAGCCGGGACAAGGGCAGATCAATAAAATACTGCCGCGCCGGAATTACGTGGTGCGCCAGTCGCCCCGCCGCAAACACGACCTGCACCTGTTGGCCGCCAATATCGATCAGGCGGTGCTTATCGTTACCGTGTCGCACCCCAACCTCAAGCCGGGCTTCATCGACCGTTTTTTGTTGATGACGGAGCCGAACGAAATTCCCGTCACCATTGTATTCAACAAAGGCGACCTGTACGACGACGACGACGTAGCCCTGTTTTTTACCATGAAAGCAGTGTATGAAAAAATCGGGTACGGCGTGCTGGCCACTTCGGTGGTCGACCGAAAGGGACTGGAAGCACTCAAAGATATTTTAAAAGGGAAAATAACCCTGATGAGCGGGCAATCGGGCGTAGGCAAAAGCAGCCTGCTCAATGCCATACAGCCACAGCTCGAACTGCGCACCGGCGATATCAGCGACTATTCCGGCAAAGGGCAACACACTACCACATTTGCTGAAATGTTCGAACTGGATTTCGGCGGCTCCATCATCGACACGCCGGGCATTAAAATGTTGTCATTCAACGATAAAGACGCGCAAAACGTAGCGCACAGTTTCCGTGAATTTTTTGCGCTTTCCGATCAGTGCCGCTTCGGCGCTTCCTGCCGGCACCGCAACGAGCCGGGTTGCGCCGTGCGCAAAGCCGTAGAAACCGGCGACGTGAGCGAACTGCGATACTCCAACTATTTAGGTATTTTGGAAGACGTGGAGGATCAGAATTATTGGGAGCGGTGGAAGGAGTTTTAAATGAAGGGGTTAGAAGGTTTCTGGTTAGTGTTACACGCAACCAGAAACCTTCTAACCAGAAACCCTCTAACCTATAGTTCCATCACCGTACCACAATGTTTACAGGTGCGCGCGGCCTGATCCTCTTTGTACGCCTGAATAGCCGCTTTGATCTGTGTCCCAATATCCTTGAGCGGGAACCCGGCTTCGTACAATTTTTCACCGCAGTTTTCACAAAACCACATCAGTTTGTCGATCTCGCCTTCATGGCGCGTACGCTCCAGTACGAGGCCCACGGTGTTGGCCGGGCGCTGCGGGGAGTGCGGTATCCGGGGCGGCAACAGGAACATTTCGCCCTCACGGATATCAATCGTTTCAGGTTTGCCGTCTTCGTTGATGATTTTGACCTGGATATCACCTTCCAGTTGGTAAAACAGTTCCTCGCCGTCTTCCCAGTGGTAATCCTTGCGGCCGTTTGGCCCGCCGACGATCATCACGATAAAATCGTTATTTCCGACATAAATTTGTTTGTTGCCCACCGGTGGTTGAAGCAGGTGGCGGTTTTCTTCGATCCATTTTTGGAGATTGAACGGTTTTGATATAGCCATGACTTATCTTTTTTATTGTGCCAAAAATACAATTCCTCCCAGAATCAGCAAGGCGCCAATCAGCCGGGGCCGGAAACTTCCTTCCGTCAACATTTTAGCGCCCAAAATTACACCGATCACGATGCTCAGTTCGCGGATAGGCGCGACGAGATGAATCGGCGCCGATTTCATGGCGTATAGGAAAAAAATAAAACCCAGAGGCGCCATACAACTAATGGCAACGATTTTCTGCCAGTGTCCCCTCCAGATGGCCTTCACTTCGGGCCATTTCCGCCAGGCTGCCGGCGCTAGCACCACGATGCGAATGGGGTTAGAACTAAACTCCAGAAATATCGGAGCGATAGCCAGCTCCTTGACGGCATAACCGTCCCAAACGGTGTAGCAGGCAATCAGCACGCCCGTGGTAATGCCATAAAAAAAACCAATTTTCCTTTTCTCTTTACCCGAATCCGCACTTCCGGCACCGGAGATCAACCATACCCCGGCAGCAACAAAGATCAGACCTGTCAGGGAGACCATCGTTACCTGTTCGCCAAGCAGCACTACGGCTCCCAGCGTCGAAAAAACCGGGCCGCTTCCCCTGGCTAATGGGTATACGACAGAAAGGTCGCCCGACTGATAGCCTTTTTGCAAAACAAGAAAATAAACAAGGTGCAGCATTCCGGTGACGAGCAAGGCGCCGATGATGGCCGGAGTATATTCTAACCCGAAAATAATCGCGTATCCTACTACTGCCGGCAAAAGCACCGACATCATTACGATAGCGCAAAGCCAAACGAAGGGCAGGCCACTGGGCACTGTTTTGGCCAGATAATTCCAGCCGGCGTGCAGTACGGAGGAAGCAAAAACCAGCAGAAGGATTGGAATGGTCACTGCGGCAATTTTCAGGGCAAGGTAAGGGAAAACTACTTTTTGGACAGGTCGGGCGCAACTATAAACCCGACAGGGGGGATTAAATGTTTTTTTTGACAATTATTGATCTGTTTGGCCCAATCCGCACCATTAACCGTTGCCTTCCACGCTCGGCCCGCCGAGGATCATCACGATAAAGTCTTCGTTTCCGACGTAGATTTTTTTGTTGCCCACCGGTGGTTGAAGCAGGTGACGGTTTTCATCAATCCATTTTTGGAGATTGAACGGTTTTGCTATAGCCATGATTTTTTAGTTTTTTATGCCGCCAAAAATACGATTCCTTCCGCAATCATGGTGAAGTCGATTTCCTAAATGATTATTGGTTCGCGTACGCCACATTTTTATTTTTAAAATTTCACATCAACAAGTCTACTTTTTTGGCCGGTGTTTCCGGATAAAATCCGTCGGATCCAGATACCCGCTTGTATCGCGGGAATAGCCTTGGCCCAGAGGAAGATCGGGCGTATGCCTTAGTTCCAGGTGAAGGTGCGCATAGTACATGCCGTTGTTATTGCCAATGGTACCGATTTTGGCGCCGCGCAATACCCAATCCCCTTTTTTAACCAACATTTTATCACAATGTGCGTAAAGCGACTCAACATACGGCCATGAAACGCCGGGCGTTTTGTGGACGATCCGGATGACATTGCCCCAGCCGCCGCCTAAATCCGACGCCTCGCTCACATAACCGTTAGCAACCGTGTACACCGGGTCGCCCAAATCCGTGTTACCGCCACCCCGGCCGTTCCAGTCGTCGCCGAGGTGGGTGTTTTTCCCAAATTTTTGAGCATTATAGTAGTTTTTAGCGTCGGGTTTACCAACCGGGAAGTCGAATCCGTCGGAAATATAGTTGGGGTGTTGCGCGAAAATATGCTCGTAAGGAGATGGGGTTGAGCCACCCGAACCTTCCGGTGGTGGTTGCCGGGAATCCTGCCGGTTACAAAACGAAAAGTAAAGGATTAAGGAAAGTACCAAGTGAGGCATTTTACCATGTTTTATTTAGACCACGATGGATGTTTATTCCGGCTGCAAAGTAGCATGTTGCCCTAAATTAAGCCGGGTGCGCTTCTCGGGTAACAATTTTTCCAAAAAAACCATTCCCTGCACCGATCCTCAAAATTATTCAACCTTCCCATTACTTTTGCCCCATGCTATTGACCAACCCAAATTTTTAAAATGAAACAGGAACAAGAGACCGGCGCCCACCAACCTGCGCTGGCCGATACGCCCCCGCCGCCGTATTACGCCGTGATTTTCAGCACCATCCGGACGGCCGGAGACCAGGGCTATGAAGAGATGGCCGAAAAAATGGCTGCCCTCGCCGCAACGATGCCGGGTTATCTTGGCGCGGAAAGCGCCCGCAAGGACATCGGAATTACCGTCTCCTACTGGCAAGACCTGGAAAGTATCAAAAATTGGAAATATCAGGCCGATCACGTGCTGGCCCGCGACCTGGGCCGGGAAATGTGGTACCAAACCTACCGTTTGCGCGTTGCCCGGGTGGAACGCGATTATGGTTTTGAAAAACGATAACTCGTCATCTATGAAAACAAAAACATCCCGCACACAAGGCAGCCGTTACTACCCGAAACGTTACGATGCCGCCCCCGACTCCCGTGACGCTATTCTGGACGAAGGACTGGTCTGTCACGTGGCTTTTACCCTCGACAACCAGCCCTTTATCATCCCGACCGGCTATTGCCGCGTGAAAAACACCCTTTACCTGCACGGTTCGGTCGGCAGCCATTTTTTTATGCAAATGGCCCGGGGCATCCCGGTTTGTGTTTCGGTAACACACGTGGACGGGCTGGTACTGGCGCGCTCCGTTTTTCATCATTCCATGAACTACCGTTCAGTGGTGGCTTTCGGCAAAACACGCCTCGTGGAGGATGAGGCCGAACGTTTGCTGGCCGCGGAATCTTTCACAGAACACATCCTGCCCGGGCGTTGGGCGGATGCGCGGCAGCCAAACAAAAGCGAGATGAAAAAGACGATGTTTATCGCCGTTGAAATAGAGGAGGCCTCGGTCAAATTCCGCGCGCATGGCGTTGTGGACGACGAAGAGGATATGAACCTCCATGTCTGGGCGGGCGTGTTGCCCCTTAAACTAACGCCGCAGGCGCCACAGCCCGATGAAACCGGCAAAACCGGCATAAATCTCCCGGATTATATTCGGGATTACCACCGGCCACATAAACAAAACGACTCCTTAACACTTCGCCCGATGCGGGTGGAAGACAATCCGCAAGTAGCCACCGTTATCCGCACCGTCATGACCGAATACGGCGCTGTCGGAACGGGGTATTCCATCGAAGACCCGGAAGTGGACGCCATGTACCAGGCATACGACAACGAACGCTCCCTTTTTCTGGTGCTGCAAACACCGGACGGACGTGTAGTGGGTTGTGGCGGCATCGCCCCTTTGCGCGGCGGCGACCCGGATACCTGCGAACTAAAAAAAATGTACTTTCTGCCGGAAGCCCGGGGCAAAGGCCAGGGCCTGAAGATCGTGGCATTGCTCGAAGAAGAAGCCCGCCGGCGCGGATTCCGCTTTATGTACCTCGAAACCATCGCTGCCATGCGCGAAGCCAACGGCCTGTATAAACGCCTCGATTTTCAACCGCTTGCAGGGCCCATGGGCAACACCGGACATACCGCTTGCGGGTTGTTTTATGGGAAAAATCTTAGTTCCGGCGAAGCCTTTTCCAGCGCCAGATAGCAAAACCGATTAGTGCGCCGATCAGCAACACCGACCATATTCGCACGAAAAACAACACCAATCCTTGCAGCACCTGCCAGCCATCTGTAAGCGCTTCGCCTAGTTGGCTGCCAAAACCGGGGCGCCAGGAATCCACCCGTTTCAGGTTGGCTACCATCTCGCGACTGACGACAGGGCGTTGGTACAGGTCGATCTGCACGGTGCTCAGTTGTACGGCGTCGTCCAGGCGCATTTGCTCCAATTGAGCGGCGTCGGCTGCGGCACGGCCGGCCAGCGATTTGTCGATGGCATCGGTAACCGCCCCGAGTTTGTTGCCGGGTTGTGTAGAAGCCGATTCAATGCGGGTTTGATATTGCCGGTTCCGAATCTCGGCTAATTGTTCTTCCATCCATGCCAGTGTTTTGTCTTCGGCATGAATGCGGCGATAGTCCAGCAGTTCCGCCCAGTGGCCGATGGCGCGCAAGGTTGTGTCCAGTTGGGTGAATGGCACCCTGAAAACGAGGTGGTTTTCCAGGTTCAGCACGATTGTTTCCAGCGAGGAGTCGCGGCTGACCGGTGTCAGGTATTCCTGGCTCCTGGTTTGCGTCAGATTATCATCCAGGATAAAGCCGCCGTTTTGACGCACAATGTCTTCGATAGCGAGGGTGGTTTTTAGCACGTCGGGGGTGCGGAAGCGTAGTTCGGCGGTACGCACCAGTTTTTTCAAGGTATCCCAACGGGTTGGCACTGCGACAGCAGAACGAAAGGCTTCCTGTGGAGCGGGTATGCCGCGAAACGAGTCTTTTTGCAGCGACGCATGGTCACCATCCTGAACTGGCGCATTTTCGACCGCAACAGCAGCTGAAGGCTCCGATGCCCGTGCCGCGGAATCGGGTGCGGATGCATTTTTACAGGAAAAAATGAGGGCTGCAAACAGCAGCAGAGCAAACAGCAAAAAGGAAAGTTGTCGGTACATCATAAATTGTTTTTTGGGACGGGGGATGCCGTTTCAGGTCGAATTGCACAATGACGCTTACTTCCTACTCCATCCGGCTTACGCTCGCCACAAATTTGAACTGTTTCAGCGCCATGATCGCCTGGTTGAGTTGATCCGTATTGGACACCACGAGCGTGATGCGCCCTTCAAAATATCCGCCTTCGCCTGTGATGGAAAAAGAGCGGATGTTGATGCTAAGACTGGAAATACGGTCGGTTAGTTGTTGTATGACGCCGGGGCCGGCATCGATACCGGTAACGAGTACCGTGGCGACAAAATCGGCTTTTACCGTAGCGCCCCACCCGGCCTTCAGTACGCGGTATTCGTAGTTGGCCAGGAGGAAAGGTGCGTTCGGGCAGGTGGTGCGGTGTATTTTAACGCCTTCTTTAGCAGCGATATAGGCAAAAATCGGGTCGCCTTGCACCGGGTTGCAGCAGGTAGCGAAAGAATAAGCATAATAACTGCCTGATTCGCCATTGATAAATACGTCGGCTTTACCGGGTTGTTTAATCGGTTTGGCCGGTTGGGTGGAGTCGCCGGGTTTAGGTTCCCCCTCATTGGGACCGGGCGCTTTTTCGCCTTCAATTTCCACTAAACGCTGGCCATCCGGGCGGAACGATTTCAGGCCGGACAAGTCCACCTGTTGCAATGCGATGGCGCTCAGGAATTCCAGCCTGTCGGGGTAGCCGAACCATTTAGCGAGCATATCGGCATTTTCTTCCACCGGCACTTTATGCAAATTATTGAGCTTTCGCTCGAGGGTTTCGCGGCCCAAGGCTGCCAACTGGCGTTTTTCTTCTTTCAGCGCTACACGAATCCGGTTTTTGGCCTTGGCCGTGATCACATATTGCAACCAATCTTCGCTCGGGTGTTGGTTTTTATCGGTAATGACCTGTACCTGATCGCCATTTTTCAATTTGTAATGGATACGCTCCACCCGGTTGTTCACTTTTACGGCCCGGCAGGAGCAGCCGATATCGGAGTGAATACTGAACGCAAAGTCGAGCGCGGTGGCGCCTTCCGGCAAAATCCGTATTTCGCCTTTCGGTGTAAAGACGTGTACTTCTTCGGAAAAGAGGTTGCTTTGAAAATCCGCTAAAAACTCCACGGCGCTGCCGGTACCCACGTTTTCGAGGGTTTCCCGCACCTGGTTCAGCCAGGTTTCAAATACATTGGCATTGTTGCCCACCCCGCGTACGCCTTTATACTTCCAGTGTGCGGCAAAACCGCGTTCGGCGATTTCGTCCATGCGTTCGGAGCGGATTTGTACTTCCACATACCGGCCCTGTGGTCCCACAACGGAGGTATGGAGCGATTCGTACCCGTTGGCTTTGGGGTTGGTGATCCAGTCTTTCAGCCGCTCGGGAATCGGTTTATAAAAATCCGTTACAATGGCATACACCTGCCAGCATATCGTTTTTTCACGTTCTACCGGCACATCCACGATGATCCGGATGGCAAACAGATCGTAAATATCCTCGAAGGCAACTTGTTTGGTTCGAATTTTACTCCAAATCGAATAAATGGTTTTCGGCCGGCTGACAATTCGGACGTCAATGCCCAATTGTTCCTTCAGCGCTACTTCAAGGGGGTGTTTGAACTCCTCAATATATTGTTCCCGGGAGCGCCGGGTTAGGGCTAATTTGTCCGCAATTTCATGGTATTCTTGGGCGTGGGTAATTTTCAGGCAGATATCCTGAAATTCGCTTTTAATCTTGTACAGGCCGAGACGGTGTGCCAGGGGAGCGTAAATCGTACTGGTTTCGGCGGCAATTTTAATTTGTTTATGCTCCGCCATGCTTTTGATGGTGCGCAGGTTGTGTAGCCGGTCGGCCATCTTAATCAACACGACACGCACATCCGACAACATGGTGCGCAACACTTTGGTCAGGTTTTCTGCCTGCGGGCTTTCGGAGTCGTGCAGGCCGTCGAGTTTGGTCAGGCCGTCCACAATGAGCGCCACCCGGTCGCCAAACTGGGCGCGGAGATCCTTCAGCGAAACATCGGTATCTTCCACTACATCGTGCAACAGTGCACAAACGACTGCCGTGGGGCCCAGACCGATTTCTTCCACGCAGATGCGGGCTACTTCAATCGGGTGCAGAATATAGGGCTCGCCGGATTTGCGGCGCTGTTGCTGGTGCGCCTTGGTCGCCAGCTCAAAGGCCGCGCGAATATTTTGTTTATCCTCGGCCTCCAGGGGAGAAGGCAAAGACTTGAGCAGATTGCGGTACGCGCGCTGAATGAGCACCGTATCTTCATCCTGAATGACCGTCTGTTTTACCTGCGACATGGTTTTCTCCTGCTTATACTGTTTTGATGTTAACAAAATTACCGCAATCTTCTGTAACTCAAAGGGCATTTAGGGCTTGTTAACTGTTTTTCTAAAATCTAACGCTTGATTTCCGGGAAAAGACTGTACTTTTGCACTCCTTTTTTGGGGCCATCCATTTTTTTAATGGATTCACCTGCGGGCGTGGCGAAATTGGTAGACGTACCAGACTTAGGATCTGGCGCCGTGAGGCATGGGGGTTCGAGTCCCTCCGCCCGCACTTCTTTGGTAAAATTTACTGGTTTCTGGTTAGAAGGTTAGAGGGTTTCTGGTTAGCACATGGGAACCAGAAACCCTCTAACCTTCTAACCAGAAACCATTCAACCATTTATCCAATTACTATTCTTGCCGTTTCACTTTCGAAAATCATGCCATACGTACAACGCAAAGACCTCGATAACACTTCTGCGATCATCACCGTAACCCTCACCAAGGATGATCTCAAGCCGAAGATTAATGCCGAACTGAAGAAATTTCGCAGCCGTGCCGCCATTAAAGGTTTCCGGCAAGGACAAGCGCCGATGGAGTACATCAAACGGATGTACGGCGCCAGTATGTTCGGCGATATTTTGAATGATATGTTGTCGAAAGAACTGTACGATTATCTCCGCGACAGCAAACTTAACGTATTGGGCCAGCCCCTGCCGGTGGAGGATCAACCCCGGTATTCCTTCAAAATTGACGACCTGGAAAATGAATACGCGATTGCGTATGAGGTAGGGTTCGTCCCGGAATTTGAAATTCTGGGCTTGGACAACAGCCAGACTTTCGACCGTTTGACCATTTCCAACCTCGACCAATTGGCCGAGGACGACCTCGAACATGCCCGCAAACGGATGGGCAAACCCAGAAACGTTGAAGATAACATCCTTGAAAACGACATCGTGAAAATAGAGGCCGCCGAACTCGACGGCGACCAAGCCAAGGCAGGTGGTTGGGAAACCACCGTGACTATTCATGTGGCCAATATCACCGATGAGGCCTTGAAAAATGAATTTTTAACCAAAAAACAAGGCGATAGCATCCGGTTCGACTATCGGATGCTGGAAAACCATGCAGCAGACGAAAAATACCGCAAATACCTGCTCAACCTGCCGGAAGACGATGACCGCGCGGTGGGCCCCTGGTTTGAAGGCCGGATCGTAGAGGTGTCGCGTGTGGGAATCGCCGAGTTGGACGAAGCGTTTTTTAACGACTATTTCGGCGGGCAGGTAAAAAACAGGGAAGAAGCCATTGAGGAGTTAAAAAAAGGCATCGAGCGTTTTTACGAAGTGCGCGCCAACGCCCTGCTCATGCGCGAATTCCAAACCCGGCTGATGGAGATGAACCGCTTCGAACTGCCGGACACCTTCCTGAAACGCTGGCTGAGCATGAATAACGAGGGCCTGCAACCGGAACAAATTGAGACAGAATACCCGGCCTTTGCCGACAACCTGCGCTGGTCGCTGCTGCGCGACCGGATGAAAGAACAGTTTGCTATCGAGGTAACCCCCGAGGAGTTGCGGGAAGAATACGCCAATAAAGTGCGCCAGTATTTCCAGGCTGATCTGCCTGAACATATCATCAGCAGCAGCGTGGACCGGCTGATGCAGGATGAAAAAGAAGTGGACAAAACGCGCGGCGATCTGGAAACGGACAAGTTGTTCCAGGCCATCCGCTCCATGGTTACGTTGAAAGACAACCCCGTTACCTCCGAAACCTTCCATCAAACCCTCGACGCCATCACTAAAAAGGCCGAACAGGAGCAGGTAGAAGATGCGACAATACGGGAAACAGTAGAGGAATGACCCCATGACGGAGGACTAATGACGAACTTTGTTGGAGCATTATACAATCGCAAGTCGTCATTCGTAAATCATAAGTCGCTGTTCGTCCTCAAAAAGCCGCCATACTTCCAGCATTCCGGTTCCCTTTTGTTGGTATTTAACCTTCGATTAAAAACGTTGTTATACTTGCCTCAAAAAAAGGCTTAATTATGTTCGACAAAAATGAATTTATGAAGTATGCCACCAAACACCTCGGTATGAGTGGCATGCACCTCGAGAAGTACGCCAGCGCAACGTCCCGGATTGCCGCGCCCAACATCCACGCGTTCACGCCGGCCGTGATCGAAGAGCGCCAGATGAATGTCGTAGCCATGGACGTATTCAGTCGCCTGATGATGGACCGCATCATCTTTATGGGCGTGCCGGTTACCGAGTATGTGGCCAACGTTATTCAGGCGCAGCTGCTGTTTCTTGAATCGAGCGACCCGAAACGCGATGTTCAGCTGTTTATCAACAGCCCAGGCGGTTCGGTGATTGACGGTTTGGGTATTTATGATACCATGCAATACGTAGCGCCCGACGTAGCCACCATTTGCACCGGCCTCGCCGCTTCGATGGGCGCCGTGCTGCTGGCTGCCGGTACCAAAGGCAAACGTAGTTGCCTGTACCACAGTCACGTTATGATCCACCAACCCATGGGCGGCGCCCAGGGCCAGGTGTCGGATATCGAGATCACGTACAAACTGATCAAAAAGATGCAAAAATCGCTGTACGATATCCTCGTTACCCATACCGGACAGTCATACGAAAGGATCGAAGAAGATTGCGACCGCGACAACTGGATGGACGGCGAAGAAGCCAAAGCTTACGGCCTGGTAGACGAAGTGCTCGACCGGAATAACCCGCGCAAGCAGCAGAAATAATTTTTAATGTGGTCAATGTGATTAATGTGGTCAATGTGTTTTAAATGAGATCAATGAGGTCAATCGTTAATCACATTAACCACATTGACCACATTGACCACATTGACCACATTGATCTCATTAACCACATTAATCTCATTGACCACATTTATTTAAAAAGCAATTATGATAAAACGCGGCCGGGTCAACCCACACCAATGTTCTTTTTGCGGACGCAGCAAAGAAGACGTGATGATTCTGATTTCAGGCATGGAAGCGCAGATTTGTGAATTATGCGTGGAAAAAGCCCAGGAAATCATCGATCAGGAATTGCGTAAAAATGGAGAACCCGAACCCGAACCCGCCCCGAAAAGCGCCAAATACGGCGGCCCGATACGGCTTACCCCCCCACGCGACATCAAGGCGTTCCTCGATGATTATATTATTGGACAGGAAGATGCCAAAAAGGTACTGGCGGTAGCCGTTTATAACCATTACAAACGGCTACAACAATTAGGCAAGGTATCGGACAGCGATGTGGAAATCGAAAAATCCAATGTACTGTTTATCGGCCAAACCGGCACCGGCAAAACCTTGCTGGCCAAAACCATCGCCAAAATGCTCAACGTACCCTTCGCCATTGTGGATGCTACGGTGTTTACCGAGGCCGGCTATGTGGGCGAAGACGTGGAAAGTATTCTCGCGCGGCTGCTTCAGGTATGCGACTACGATGTAGAAGCGGCCGAACGCGGTATCGTGTACATCGATGAAATTGACAAAATCGCCCGCAAACAGGACAATCCCTCGATCACCCGGGATGTGTCGGGCGAAGGGGTGCAACAGGCCATGCTGAAAATGCTGGAAGGCGCAGAAGTATTAGTGCCGCCGCAGGGTGGGCGCAAACACCCGGAACAAAAACTGGTCAAGGTAAATACCCAAAATATCCTGTTTATCTGCGGGGGCGCGTTCGACGGCATCGAAAAGGTCATTGCCCGCCGGGTGAATACCCAGGTCATCGGATACACCAAACAGGATAAAAAAGAATACGACCGCGAAAATCTGCTGCAATACGTCACGCCCCAAGACGTAAAACACTACGGGCTTATTCCCGAACTGGTAGGCCGCCTTCCAGTGGTCGTGCATCTCGAACCGCTCGATTTACCGGCGCTTACCCGCATCCTGACTGAGCCGCGCAATGCGCTGGTGCGTCAATATCAAAAACTGTTTTCCTTGGAAGATATCCAACTTCAGTTTTTGCCGGAGGCGATTGATTTTATCGCCGAAAAAGCGCTGGAATACAAACTCGGCGCCCGCGGCCTGCGCTCCCTGTGCGAAGCCATCCTGACCGATGCTATGTTCGACTTGCCGATGAGCAAAAAAGATTCCAAAACCCTGGTGATCGACCGCGCTTATGCCGAGGAAAAACTGGAGCACTCGCGGGTGGGAAGGTTGAAGGCCGCATAAAAAGGGGTTTGAAGGTTTGAGGGTTACTGGTTTGAAAGTTAGAGGGTTACTGGTTTGAAAGTTAGAGGGTTACTGGTTCGCACATGGCAACCAGTAACCCTCTAACTTTCAAACCAGTAACCCTCAAACCAGTAACCTTCTAACCCTTTAGTTCCACCACTCCGGTTGCCCGAAATCGTAGTCTAAGAAAATTTCATCGAGCAATGTATCTTCGCCCTGTTGGTATCCTTTTTTAAGGTCGTAACCCCACATTTTGCCGAGATTATGCCAGTAGCCGGCCGTCATGCCGCCGCGGGTTTCGCGAATGACATCGTAGAATGGTTTTTCTACCTCTTTTTCGATCATTTTAAGAAGCACCTTACCTTCCGTACGGGAGAGGTTTTTCATCTGGTCTTTAAAATCATCCTTGAGTTCCTTATTCTCCTTGCGGATATAGCGCCGGCGTTGGCGATTATTCATATCCTCCGTTTCTGCCCGGATTTCTTCATACAGGTTGATGGCTTGTAACGCATAAGGATACACCTTGCGGGCGGCGCGCATATAGAGGTAGTATTGGCGTTGTTCGGCAAAATCCTTGAATTCGCGCCGGGCGGCTACCTTAAACAACCGGAGCGCCATAACAAAGGTGGAATCGCCGTTTACCACCTCCAGGCGCGCCCAGGCGCCGGAAGGAGTTGCCAGGGTATCCGCGTAAGGCTGTTGGGCGGACAGTAAAGTAGCGCCAAGCCAGAAGAGTAGAAAAAAAAGCCGGATTTTCACGGTCAATAAACGATTTGAATGAGACGCTGGTATAAAACGCCCGCGTCGTATTTTTCGTTGCCCGTTTCCGACGAAAGCGGCCCTAAAAGTAACGATAATACTATTAGTCATTAAAATCGTCATTCGTCATTGCTCGTCATTAGGTCATTAGAGATTACGGTTGAATTAATGGCCCAATGACGATTTTAATGACGAGTAATGACGAATGACGATTTTAATGACGAACAATGACGAACAATGACGAACAATGACGAACAATGACGAACAATGACGAACAATGACGAACAATGACGAACAATGACGAACAATGACGATTTTAATGACGAACAATGGCACTCCATGACGACTGGTAAAACCCTACTTTTGCAGTCCTTAACCGGCACTATCCTCCCATGTTCGCCATCCTTCTGGGTTTTATTACGGCTTTCACCCTTACCTATCTCGCCATACCCGCCATTATCGGGGTAGCGAAGGTGAAAAAGTTATACGACCGACCCAATGAGCGAAGCGCGCACCAGGAGCCGACGCCATCGTTGGGCGGTATTGCGATTTTTGCCGGCGCGATTTGCGGGATTATTTTATGGACGCCCGTTCAAACCTTCGGCATGTTGCAGTATGTGCTGGCTGCCCTGGTCATTATTTTTCTGATTGGTGTTAAAGACGACCTGGTACCGCTTTCTCCGGTAAAAAAACTGCTCGGACAAATATTGGCGGCACTCATCCTGGTGTACAAGTCGCATGTTAAAATCACAGATTTTTACGGCATTTTCGGGGTACACGATTTACCTGAACTGTTCAGTTTCGTGCTTTCTGTGGTGGTAATTATCGGTATTATCAACGCCTTTAACCTGATTGATGGCATCAACGGGCTCGCCGGGAGTATCGGTTTGTTGGCCTGTCTTACCCTGGGCGCCTGGTTTTTTGCTGCCGGCCATGCCGAATTCGCGGCGCTGTCGTTTTCGCTGGCAGGCGCCCTTACCGCTTTTTTAAAATACAATTTTACACCGGCCCGCATATTTATGGGCGACACCGGCGCCATGCTGATCGGAACGGTCTGCGCCGTTTTGGCCGTTAAATTTATGGAACTGAATCATGCAATTCCGGCCGGCACATTCCTTAAATTCGACTCGGCGCCCGCCATTGCAATAGCCGTGCTGATCCTGCCGATATTTGATACCCTCCGCGTGTTCCTGCACCGGCTGGCGAAAGGCAAATCGCCCTTTCACCCCGATCGCAGCCACATCCATCATCAATTGCTCGATGCCGGCCTGAGCCACATGCAGGCCACCGCAGTGCTGGTCGGCCTGAACGTGCTCGTGCTGGTCTGGGTGATCGCCCTGCATGCCTGGAGCATTGCCTGGCTGTTGCTGCTGGAACTGGTTATTGTGCTGCTGTTCTCTTTATGGCTTCGCCGGCTCGTCAGAAGGCACCAGCGAAACAGGCGGCTTTCCCGGGAATTTGAAAATGGATAAGTGCCGCGTCCGGCAATCTGCTCAATGCTCGTCAAAGTGCTGCTTCGCCCGCCGCTCCAGTTCCGTCATCGGAAAGGTTTCTTTCAGCCGAAAAACGTACCGTATTTTGCCTTCGGCAAACGATTTTTGGTAATACACCAGGCCGAGCCCTTTGGCATACCATTCTTCCCCCTCGCCTTCCACCTCGGAGGCGCCTTGTTTTTCGTTCCCAATGGCTTCGCGCAGGCCAAACCGGATCGTCGGGTATTTTTTTCCGGCAAATTCAAAATCGGGACCGTCGCCCAGGTACCGGCGGTTGCGGATGATGTAAATAGTGGCCGCGGTATCGAACAGCGGGTGGTATTTCAAGCTGAACAAAAACACCCCCAACGAATCCGTTACCTCAAATGGAAACAGGTCGGGCGATTCTATAATGGCCGGAATAGGTTTGGCCACGCCTGTAGCCGTGTCTGTTTCGTACAGAGAACTGTTGCGCGCCAGGGAGCCGTTGCCTACCAGCTTTTCACGCAACATCTGGACGATCTCAAAATGGCGGTCGTATTGCGTGCCGGCCATAAAAAGACCGCTGTCGCGTTTAAAACTGCGGTAATACCAGTAGCGTTGTTCGCTGGTATCGCCCTCCTCTGAACTGTACACATATACCAACCCTTCCTGTAAGGCTTCTCCCGGAAAGTAGTAGTCGCGGATATTGCGTTTACCATCTGAACAGGCATGAAGTAAAACAAGTAAGGAGGCCAAAACCATGAAAAATCGAAACATCGTGGATTTTTTTGTTGCAAAAATGAAGAAATACCGGACCAGAGAGTTACTTAATTTGGTGTAGAAACCCACACCAAGCCCAATTGCAACACCATCAACCCATCGATTGCCACTTTCCGCCAGTCGCCCCAGGCACTCCCGGGCATTACATTGCGTATGATCTGCCTGCCGAGTATTAAAGAGAGCATCAACGCCAGGGTCGCCTCCAGGGTATACAGGCCTAAAATATAATTCAGGCAACAACAAGCGGCTGACAATAAAAGGGCAGCGTCAATCAACCGGAAAGCTTTGCGCGGCCCCAGTTGCAAGACTAGGGTGACAAATCCCTGCCGGCGATCGCAAGCCTCATCACACAGATCGTATGCCAGGGCCAGGGCAAAAATAAAAGCCGCCCGCCCAACAAGAAGCACTGTGGCGTCCGTCCACTGCTCCAAGGACATTGGTAGGAGCACCGTCACCCAAGCCCAGGCAACGGCAATAGCCACCGGCTTGAGTACAGGATACCTGCGCAAACCGGCGCCCTCTGGTTGTCGTATGTCATAATACAACAACCAGATCATCACCGGAACGAATACCCCGATTTGCTGGACGGCAGAAAGTTTCCAAAAACACCAGGCGCCCACCAGACCGATACCCCAAGCTACCTGGCCACGCCAACGGGGCGCCGAAAAGTTATAGCCGAACACCGTGGCGCAAAACACAAACCCAGCCAGCCAACCGGAAGGCGGTTCGCCATGCAGCAGTAGATGTGTTTGCAAAAGCATAGCGAGGGCACAAGCACCGATCCAAAACAATTGAACAAACGGGTAAACATTCATTTATCGCACCTCACATTTAATATTCCCGGCACTTGCGGTATGACACAGTGGCAAGCTATTGCCAGGTTATTTAAACAATCTTTAACGTGGCACACCCTGCTTATACAAGTATTTTTTGCGTCTATTTTTGTTAAAGGATGGTGTTTGGGTGTTTTTGTGCCTCGGTGTTTTAGTGTTTTTGTCCAAACGAGATCCCTACTAAAACACTGAAGCACAAAAACACTAAAACACCATACACAACCGTGTTCACCCAATCAGAACGACTATGAAATATATTATTTTTTTGCTCGTCGTTTTTCTGGCGCTTTCCGCCGAACCGCTTCATGCCCAATATTTCGGCCGAAACAAACCGCGCTACCAGGATAATCAATTCAATGTCAGTGAAACGGAACATTTCACCATCTATGAATACCTGAACAATCCTGAAAAACTAAAAGAACTCGCTGCGACCGCCGAACTCTGGTATCAAATGCACCAAGCGGCGCTTCAGGATACATTTACCGAAAAAAATCCCTTGCTGATCTACAGCGACCACGCCGGCTTTCAGCAAACCAATGCCATCATGGGCGATATCAGCGTGGGCACTGGCGGCGTGACAGAGGGGCTGCGCAACCGCGTGATCTTCCCCGTGGCGATGACCAACCAGCAAACCGACCATGTGCTGGGCCACGAACTCGTACATGCCTTTCAATATCACATGGTCATTAACGGCGACTCCACCCGGCTCCAGAACATCGCCAATCTGCCCCTCTGGATGGTGGAGGGACTGGCTGAATACCTCTCCATCGGCCGGGTAGATGCCCATA
The DNA here is from genome assembly GCA_963169325.1 of Bacteroidota bacterium. Taxonomy (GTDB): domain Bacteria; phylum Bacteroidota; class Bacteroidia; order Chitinophagales; family Saprospiraceae; genus M3007. Next base: position 13,676 of record CAUJEY010000296.1, on the reverse strand, counting down.
CAGCTCTTTGGATGCGCGATGCGGTGAAAAACCAGGAACTGCCCAAAAAACTCCGCGATCTGGACAGCGGCAAATATTTCCCCTACCGCTGGGGGCAGTCGTTCTGGGCCTTTGTAACCGGCGTGTATGGCGACGAGGTTATCCGGCCGCTGTTTATGAACACCGCCAAATACGGCCTCGACCCAGCTATACGCCTCACGCTCGGCACTACGCCCGATTCCTTAGCCACTGCCTGGACGGATGCGCTGAAAAATCACTACGGCCGCTGGGTAATTAAAGGGAAAAAAGAAGATTTGCCTGGCAAACGGCTGCTTTCCGAGGACAACTTCGGGTCGATGAACATCAGTCCGGCCATCAGCCAAAACGGTAAATACCTGATATTCCTGTCTGAAAAAAATCTGTTTTCCCTCGACCTGTACCTGGCCGATGCCCGCACCGGGAAGATTATTAAAAAAGTAGCCAGCGCAGCCCAGGACGGGCATATAGATCAGTTCGACTTTATCGAAAGCGCCGGCACTTGGGCGCCCGATGAAAAACGATTTGCCTTCGATGTATATGAACAGGGACGCAGTACGCTGATTATCAAAGACGTCTTTAAAGGAAAAACCCTCGAGCGTATTCGAATGAAAGAAGTGCCGGAATTCAACAACCCGGTGTGGAGCCCCGATGGCAAAACCATCGTAGTGAGCGGCCTGGTGAACGGCCAGACAGACTTGTACTCGTATAACTTGAAAACAAAAAAAGTAACCCGGCTCACCAACGACAAGGCCGCCGAAATCCTTCCGGCCTGGAGCGCCGACGGACGTTACTTAGCCTTCGCTACCGACGAAATCAGCCTCCAGCGCGGTCGCAGCAACGGCGTCTGGACGATGAACCTCGCCATCCGGGACATGACCACCGGCGAAACGGAACAACTCGACCTGTTTCCCGGCGCCGATAACATGAACCCCCAGTTCGACGCGGCAGGAAACCTTTATTTTTTGAGCAACCGCGACGGCTTCCGCAACCTGTATTATTATGACCGGACGGCGAAAAAGGTGTTTCAGGCCACCGATCTTCAAACCGGTATTACCGGCATCACGCCCTACGCGCCGGCCATCGCCGTATCGGGCGACCGCGATCGCATCCTGTACACGTACTATAACAAAGGCAATTATGAAATCCACCAGGCCAAAGCCGCCGATTTTAACCTGACCGAGGTGGACGCTTATCAGGTGGATAAAGTGCCTGCCACCCTGCCGCCCTTCGACCCGCGCCGGCGCGACGTGGTGAACACCAACCTGCGACTGATGGACAACAACCTGCGCGACGTATCGGATAGTACCACGCTTACCCCTACCAAATACAAACCGAATTTTTCCCTTTCGTATATCGGCGGTGGCGGCGGCGTGGGCGTTTCCACGGGAAACAGCAGTTTTGGCGCCGCAACAGGCCTGGCCGGCGGGGTGGATATGTTGTTCGACGATATACTGGGCAACAACCAACTGTACGCCGGCCTGGCGCTCAACGGCGAAATATCCGATGCCGCCGGCCAGTTTTCTTATATCAACAACAAAAAACGAATCGGTTGGGGGGCTTCGCTTTCCCATATTCCCTACCGTTCGCTGGCTTACTACGACATCCGCCTGACTCCCCTGGAATACAGTCCTGGCATTGTCGATACTTTTGTAGAGGAATTGCTCGGGGTAGAGCGGCTGTTTCAGGAACGGGTCAGTGCGTTTGTCTTTTATCCGTTTTCGGTCACCAAACGGGTCGAAATCGGAGCAGCTTTTGAATATTACAGTACCCGGATTACCGAATATTCTACCTATTATTATAGGGGCACCAACATCCCGTATGGCACCGACCGGCGACGAGTACCTGGCGGTTCAAGCCTTAGCCTGAGCAACGTGAACGCGGCTTATGTAGGCGACAACTCCTATTTCGGTTTTACTGCCCCGCTGCAGGGCTGGCGCTACCGCATCGGCGTGGAACAATATTTCGGCGATTATCATTTTACCACCCTGCTGCTCGACGGCAGGCGGTATTTCCGGACACGGCCTGTTACATTTGCTTTCCGGGCCTTAGGCTACGGCCGTTTAGGCGGCAATTCGGACCAGATATATCCGCTGTTTCTTAGCAATTCCTGGTTCATTCGCGGTTATGCTTCCAATGATCTGTACACTAACGACCCGGAACTGTTCAATCGAATGGCCGGTAGTAAAATCGGTGTGGTGAATGCCGAAGTGCGGCTGCCGTTGTTCGGCCCCAAACCGCTGGGTTTGGTGAAATTTTTTCTGCCAACCGACTTCAACCTGTTTGCCGATGGCGGAGTTGCCTTCTTCAATTCGGGCGATTTGGAAAATCCGTCCCCCATCACCGGCGTCATCCATAAACCGGTCTTAAGCGTGGGCGCGTCCGTACGGATCAACCTGTTCGGCGCGCTGATACTCGAGCCGTTTTATGCCTATCCCATTTCCGCCAAAAAAGAAGCGCGCCGCTGGTATTGGGGGTTGAATATCGTGCCGGGGTGGTAAGGTTCTTGGTTTGAGGGTTCCTGGTTTGAGGGTTCCTGGTTGGAAAGTTTGATGGTTCCTGGTTTGAGGGTTTCTGGTTTGGGGAAAACGCTAACCCTCTTACAGATTGTGGTGTATAGTCAAAATTAAAAACCGCTAACGCCGCGTTAGTTCGGGCGCAACGTTATCCTCCCCACGACCTACCTTTGCGCCTGCTACGCATGAAACGATACCTGTTTGCTCTCTGGGTTCTGACCCTCGCCGCCTGTGCCCGCCCGGTTGTACCCGAAGGCGGCCCAAAGGATGCCGCCCCTCCCGCCGTGGTGCCGGAAAAAAGTACGCCCAATATGGCCACCCGGTTCGATGGCAAGGAAGTTCGCCTGACCTTCGACGAATGGGTGGTACTGCAGGACGCCGCCAACCAGGTGCTTGTATCGCCGCCGTTAGCCAAACGGCCGGAGATCACGCTGAAAGGAAAAACCGTGCTCGTGCGGTTCAAGGAAGACGAAGTGCTCCGCCCCAATACTACCTATACGATCAATTTCGGGACGGCCGTGAAGGACTTGCATGAAAACAATCCGGCCAAGGATCTGCGTTTCGTGTTCTCTACGGGCGATTTTATCGACAGCCTGTCCGTGGCCGGTACCGTCGTAGATGCTTTCACCGGCGAGCCGGTGGAAAACATTTCCGTCATGCTCTACGACAGCCTCGAGGATAGTATCATCCGAAAGGAGCGGCCGTATTACCTGGCCCGGACCGACAAGGTCGGCGCGTTTTCGATACCCAACGTGCGCGCCGGTGTGTTCAAAACTGTCGCGATCGACGACGTAGACCAAAACATGAAATGGAACGAAAACGAGCGCATCGCTTTCCTGCAAGAACCGTTAACCGTGAGCGATTCTTTCGGAAATATCCCGCAATTGCGCTTGTTTAAACCGACGCCGGCGCTTCAACTGATTTCGCCAAATGCCAACCGCTACGGCCTGATTAAACTAGGCTATACTACGGCGCCTGACAGTATTTCCCTTCAACCGGATTTGCCGGGCCTGAAATGGCTACAGGAACGCGATAAAGACACTATCCTCATTTGGTACGACCGGCCCGATTCCGTGGCCTGGAAACTGATCGCCGGGAAAGACACAATTTCGGTAAAAGCCCTTTCGCGCAGTACTTTTTTGGCCGGCAACCAACTGGCCTTTGCCGACGAACGCGCGCCGGCCGTCGTCGACCAGCGCCGCAACCGCCCGGCCGATCCCGCGCCGGCCGAAGGCAAAATCAAACTTCCTCCCAAAACCAGCAATATCAACCCGAATAAACCACTGGTGTTACTGTTCAGCAGCCCGGTGGCCGAATTCGATACCACAAAATGGTTGCTAAACCCGGATTCCGTGCCCATTCGTGATTTCATAGTGGCGCCCGACTCGGTGGGCCCGCGTGCGCTCCGGCTTCAAGCCACCTGGGCGGAGGGCAAAGCTTATACGCTGACGCTGCTCCCCGGAGCCGTAACGGATATGTACGGAACCGCCAATGCCGATACCCTGACGCGTATACTTGTTGCGCCGGTGGAAAAAAAATTGGGCGCACTGAACCTTACCCTTAAAAATTTAATTCCCGGCCAGCCGTACGTGCTGCAATTGCTCAATGGAAATGCCCTCGAAGAGGAACGTGTTTTTACGGCCACAACGCCGGAACAACGGTTTGTATTCAGCAAACTTCAACCCGTAACGTACACCGCCACGCTTATCGGCGACCAAAACGGCAACGGCCGTTGGGACCCCGGGAATTATTTCGCTCACCGGCAACCAGAGCCGATTTACGCGCGAAAACTGGAACCGCTGCGTGCCAATTGGGAAGTAGAGGCTAGCCTGGATATAGCCGCAGATAAAGCGCAAAAGAGAAAGACGGATTAGATTTTATCCGTTGTTTTACGTCTAACCCACAGCAACATGTCTATTATTCCAATCTTTTCAGCCGCCAGGTATCCAACATGGCTGCCGGGGCATAATACAGGGTCAGCAAGGCCCGGCGCAGATCCGCTTTGGCGCCGTGGGCCAGCCGCCGCAATTCCTGCATGCCCTGCCGCAACCGGAACCGTTTATGAACCAGCCGGTGCAGGCGCCGGTAAAATTGGGGCGAATAGGTAGCAGGGTACATCACGGCCAAATCATCGGAGTGGCTCCAGTTTTGTTTATCGCCCAGCAGGTTTTTTACTTTTTCGTAAAAACCGGTACCGGGCAAGGGGTAACTCACCGAAACGCCGATATCATAAGGCACCAACTCCTCCACCAGTGCGATGGTTTGTTCAATGTCTTCCCGTGTTTCGTCCAGGTAGCCAAACTGGAGAAAAAAGCAGACTTCCACGCCTTTTTGTTTGAGGAGATGGGTGGCATCCCGGATTTCCTGTACCGTAGTCCCCTTATCCATGGCATCCAGGATTTTCTGCGAACCGCTCTCGGCGCCTACCCATACCTGCCGCAGTCCGCTGGCCACCAGCGCGTCGATGTTGTCTTCTTTGAGCAACAGATCCACCCGGCTCTGTATTTTATAGCTAAATTTTAACCCTTTGGCCTGCACCAGATCGCGGAAAGTCTGCACCCAGCGCGGCTTAAGACCGAAGATATCATCGGACATCCAGAAATGCCGGGCCCCGTAGCGTTCGATGAGCATTTCGATTTCGGCGGCCACACGTTCCGGGCTCCGGGTGTTGTAGCGATTGCCGTAGATGGGTTTGGCGCACCAGTTGCATTTGTAGGGGCAGCCGCGGGTGGTGGCTAAATTCAGGGAAAAGTAGCCGTGATGCCGCATCCAGATATCGCGGTAGGCTTCTATGTCCACAAGATCCCAGGCAGGGTCGGGCAGGCTGTCGAGATCGTGTAAAACCGGCCTGGGAGAGGTGCGAATTACGGATTGCGGATTGCGGATTGCGGATTTTCCCCGGGGCTCAGGATAATCCGTAATCTGCAATACGCAATCCGCAATCGAATAAGCGACACCCGGGATGGCCGCGAAATCGGTAACGCCCGATTCGAGTGCGAGAATCAGTTCGCGAAGGGTGATTTCGCCTTCGCCCAGAACGACGAAATCGGCGCCCTGACGCAGGTATTCTTCATAGTGGTCGGTGCTGTCGCTGCTGTTGACGATAACGGTGCAGCCTTGTTGTTTGCCCAGTTTGGCCATGCGGAATGCGGCTTCGCGCATGTTGGTGAGGCACATCTTGGTCAGGTAGTTGAAGCCGTCGTCGTACAGGACTAAGTATTCAGGCCTTTGCGCTTCCAGTTCGGATAATATCTCGTCGGGACTTTCCCGCAGGTTGGTATCGAATAGCGATACGTCGAATCCGCATTCCCGCATCAGCGCGGCGGCATAAATGGTGCCGTAGGGTGGGTAGGGCTGTTGGGCCTTCCATTGCTTCGGGTCGAAGCGGTAAAAGTAAGAATGGGTAAACAGAATGCTGCTGGACATGTGCGGGTTATGATCGAACGCGAAAATAACCTATTGAGCTGACATTCGCACTCAAAAAAAGACCGGGAAATAGTTTCCCGGCCAGTGGCAGCATGAAAAATCAATGAAGATTGGTCTTACTGGATATGGGATTTATTAGCCGCCCGTCTGTTTATCGGAAAGAGGAGAGCATCAGACGAATCAAATACGGATCGGGCGCTCTGTTATCATTTAATGGATTTAATATAGAAGTGTCGGCTGAAATACTAATTGGCGGTTTATTGTTTAATATTTTTTCTACAGGCGGAAAATTGATAATTGATATATCTTGCATTGTTTTTTCTATATTTTTTATATATAAATCACAATGTTTACTTTCTTGTTCAGGCCTTAAAATAATATCTCCTGATAATCTTTTATCTGTAGAAACGTAAACAGGTTCGTATATAAAATCAATATCCGGTGTGTTATCAATATCTGAATCTATATAAAATTTCGGACAACTAAAGGATAATTTCGGATCATTTATATTATTTTCTTTCATCTCTTTTTCTATTTTATCTATATTTTTATTATCTTTTTTAATACCCAAATGATCTGTTTTTTTACTATCTCCTAAAAATGGCGATCGGGATAGATCATCTGTTTCTGAAGGGACAATTAAAGTAGTATTTGAAGGGTTGTCATCCTGAGGCGATGCGGGGGCCCAGGTATATTCCGGTCGCGTTACAGCGTGGCTGGTCCAGCGGTCGGGGCTAAGGTTCTGAAAGAGCAAGACCCCCGTTACCGCAATCACAAAGAATAGCGATAAGAGTGGGTTGATCCAATCTCCTTTCAACGTGTCTTTGATCAAATTGCCGCCGAGTTGCTCATATTGCAACGCACCATTTGCCGCCTGTTGGAGGGTTGCATTTTTATGGTATTCCTGGTCAAATTTGACTTGTTCTGCTTGCGCTAAATCGCGTTGCAGCGCTTGTTGAAGTTGGTTGGGTGTAAAAGAGGACTTGCTCATAAATTGGATTGGTAGTTAATTACTTATTAAAGTAGTCCAGGACCTTTTCCTTAGCCCTGTTGAATATATTTTCCACCTCCGCGGGATCAAGCGCCAGGCGTTCGGCCAATTGCGCTTTGGTTTGATTATTTTGTACGCCATAAAAAACCTCAAACTCTGCGTCGTTTAAAAAGGTTCGGAACTGCTCCTGCCAATAGGGGTAATTGTACATACGTCGCAGAAAATCCGCCCGGCTTTCTTCTTTTGTGGGGTCCGCCGGTTTATCACTCCGTCTGATGGCTTTTTCGTATTCCGATTTGTAGTACTCGCATTCGCGTTGATAATAGTCGCTTTGTCGCTGTAATTCGGATAGTCTTAAATTCAGGGTCGTAAATAATTCATCCATATCGGCGCCGGAAGGCTGCTCAGGGCGTTTCGGGGCGCCCGCTTCCGTTTCCAGCATCGCATCCATACTCGTGTCAAAAAACCGGGCGATGGCGTTAAATACGTCCAACCGGGGCAGGGATTTTTGATTTTCATACGAGGCCAGGGCCGATCGGGTGATATCAATCTCCTGGTTGCTTGCTTCCTTCAGCGCGTTTACCAATTCTTCCTGGCTCATGTTGCGCGCCTTTCTCAGACTTGTCAGTTGTCTCGCGAAATTTTCTTTTAAAATCGCTTCTCTACTCATTGTATAGTTTCGGGTTGACGAGGGACAAAGGTAAACAGGTGTTTTTTAAATTGTCAATTATTTTGTCACAAATATCAAAAATATTTGCAAAAAAGTCATTTTAGATGACAAAAATATTTTTTCAAAAAATATTTGGTATTTAAAATGACTTTTATTTACCTTTGCGTCACCCAAAATGACAGATGAACGCCCCATTCCTCTCCCTGGCGGCCTAAGCGCCAAAAAATCAAAAAGCCCGACCGGGAAACCGGTCGGGCTTTCGTTTTTTAGCCACAAAAATTTAAATGAGTTAAATGTGGTCAATGAGATCAATGTGGTCAATGTGCGTACATTGATCTCATTTGAAACACATTGATCTCATTGACCACATTTAACACATTGATCTCATTGACCACATTTAAAACATTGACCACATTTAACTAAACGCCTGCTCCACAACCTCTGCCTGTTCCTTTTCGTGTTTTTTCGGAAATCCCGTTGCCGGGCTGGCGGTTGCGGGGCGGCTTACGCGCGTCCAGCCATACTCGATATGGTTGAGCAGCAGGTGGCCCCAAGCGCCCATATTGGCCGGCTCCTCCTGTACCCAGAAGAGTTTGGCTTTGTCATATTTTTTGAGCAGCGCTTCGAATTGTACTTTCGGGAAAGGATAAATTTGCTCCAGCCGCACGATTGCGACATCCTTCCGTTTTGTTTCTTCCTGGCGCTTGAGCAGGTCATAATACACTTTGCCACTGCAAACCAGCAGTTTTTTCACTTTTGCCGGTTCTGCCTGCGGGTCGTCGATCAGTTCGCGGAAACGGGTGCCGGCTTCCAGTTCGCTGATCAGGCCGAGGTTGTATGGCGGGCGCAGCGTGGATTTGGGCGACATCACAATCAAAGGTTTGCGGAACGGGCGCGCCAATTGTCGGCGGATCAAGTGGAAAAAGTTGCTGGCCGAGGTAATGTTGGCCACCGTCACGTTGTTCCAGGCACAGCCCTGCAGGTGCCGTTCGAGGCGGGCCGAGGAGTGCTCGGGCCCTTGGCCTTCGTAGCCGTGCGGCAGCAGCATCACCAAGCCGTTCATACGCCGCCACTTGGTTTCGCCGGCAAAAATAAACTGGTCGATGATAGTGCTGGCGCCGTTGACAAAGTCGCCGAATTGCGCTTCCCACACCACCAATGCGTCGGGGTTGGCATAAGCGTAGCCGTATTCGAAGCCCAGTACGGCGTATTCGGACAGCAGCGAGTTATAAATCAGGAAGCGGCCTTGCTTGGGGTCCAGGTTGTCGAGGCGGTTGATCCGTTCGTATATTTTAGCGTCCACAGGACAAGAGTGCCGGTGGCTGAACGTGCCGCGTTTTACGTCCTGGCCGCTCATTCGCACGTCTTTGCCTTCAAGCAGCATCGAGCCGTAGGCCATCAGTTCGCCGAGCGCCCAGTCGATTTGCCCGGCCTGAACCAGGCTGCGCTGCCCTTCCAGCAGTTTGGTGATCTGGGGCAGCGGGCTGAAGTCTTTCGGCAGGCTGAGCAAATGATCGAGCAGGCGGTCGATGACCTGGCGCGGCAGACCGGTTTCCGGCGATTGCTGAAAATCGGCATCATCGGTGGAGAAGCTCAGTTTTTTCCAGGCTAATTCTGTTTCCTGATAAGCATAAGGCAGTGGTTTTTGCCGGGCGTTATCGAGGCGGGCCTGCAAATCGGCTCGGAAAGCCGTTTCCATTTCCTGGGCCAGCTGGCGGTCTACCTCTCCGCGCTGGATCAGGATATCGTTGTAAATTTCTCTCGGGTTGCGGTGATTGCCGATGAGGGCATACAGGTCCGGCTGGGTAAAACGCGGCTCATCGCTTTCGTTGTGGCCGTATTTGCGGTAGCACACCATGTCGATAAACACATCCGAATTGAACTTTTGGCGATATTCGGTAGCCAGTTCCACGGCAAAAACAACCGCTTCGGGATCGTCACCATTGACGTGAAAAACGGGCGCCTGCACCACCTCGGCTACCTGGGTGCAATAGGTGCTGGAGCGCCCTTCGTCCCAACCGGTGGTGAAACCGATCTGGTTGTTGATCACAAAATGCAGGGTGCCGCCGGTATAATAGCCTGGCAGCTGGCTCATTTGAATGATTTCGTACACAATGCCCTGCCCGGCCAGTGCGGCATCGCCGTGAATCAGAATGGGCAGAATGTGGTCGTATTCCGAATGGTAGAGGGCGTCGGCTTTGGCCCGGGCAAATCCCAGCACCACGGGGTCCACGGCTTCGAGGTGAGAAGGGTTGGGCAGGAGTTTCAGGTACACCTCTTTCCCATGCAGCGTGGTTACCTGCGACGAATAGCCCAGGTGATATTTTACATCGCCGTCGCCAAAACTGAGGTCGGGAATGGACTTGCTTTCAAACTCGGTAAATATCTGTTCGTATGTTTTGCCCAACAAATTGGCCAGCACGTTCAGCCGCCCGCGGTGGGCCATACCGATCACGATTTCCTGTACCGGAATTTCGCTTTCCGTGGCCGCAGTAATAATGGCGTCGAGGGCCGGAATAGTAGCTTCACCGCCTTCGAGCGAGAATCGTTTTTGTCCGACGAATTTGGTGTGCAAAAACTGTTCGAACAAAACGGAGCCGTTCAGTTTTTGTAAAATCCGTTTTTTCTTTTCCAGCGAAAAACCGAAATCGGGCGCCAGGTTGCGGTTTTCCACCTTGTCGCGCAGCCACAAACGGCGTTCCTTGTCGTGAATATGGGCGTTTTCAAAGCCGATATTGCCGCAATACAGTTTTTTCAGGCGGTCCAATATTTCGCGTAGCGTGGCATTGGGCAGGCCGATTTCATAACCGGCGGAAAAAGGGCGGTCGAGGTCGGCATCGTTCAGGCCATAGTCTGCCAGGTCGAGTTTCGGTTTGCGGTCCCGGCGCGGTTTGATCGGGTTGGTAGTGGAAAGGAAATGGCCACGGTCGCGATAGCCATGGATCAGGCCGAGCACGCCGAACTCCCGCAGCAGATCGGAGGCACCGGTTGCGGACGAGCCGGCAGCAGATGCGCCGTCGCCGTTTGCTGAGGATACGGCAAAGTCAAATCCTTTAAAAAAGAGGCTCCAGTCGGACTCCACGGAGTTCGGATCGGCGAGCCAGGAGCGGTAGAGTGTTTCAATATATTGCGGATGCGCGTTAAAAACCGCTGAAAAATCCTTCATCGTTCAAGTATAAAGACAAATAATGTTTCTTAAAATAAATTCAAAATCAGGCATTTAGGGGAAAAGAGGGGCAAAATTAGGGCATTTTACCACACTGGTGCACATTTTTAACCACAAAGTCCATAAAGTTCACATAAGCGGGCTAAACACTTTACCTGCGATAAACAACCGTTGGCAAAAAAGGATGAAAGATTTTTTTAACCGGCTTTTCTTTTTCCAACGAAAACATCTACCTTTGCCCGCCCAAAAAATAAACCGGATTTCACCGGGCTATTTATCTACATAAACGAATCAACGATTATTTACCAATATGGCACACCATCGTTCCGCGCTTAAGCGCATCCGTCAGAACGCGAAACGTCGCCTGCAGAACCGTTATTTCAAAAAAACTGCACGTACGGCCGTCAAAAACCTGCGCGCGTTGAAAAGCAAAACGGAAGCGGACGAGTTTTTGCCCAAAGTTGTCAGCATGATCGATAAGCTGGCAAAACGCGGCAACATTCATCGCAACAAAGCCGCCAACCTGAAAAGTGGCTTGATGCGTTTCGTCAACGGGCTGGCGTAATTTAAGTTCGAAGTTCGAAGTTTAAAGTTGCGTAGCCTCGAAGTTCAAACTTTGAACTTCAAACTTGCAAAAAGTGAAGGCATGAGCGAGGCTCGTGTCTTCACTTTTTTTGTTGGTTTTTTGGACGGATTTCCGGCATTAGAGCAACATGCTCTTACCTTTGCCGGCCCTTTTTTACCTGGCGCTGCTCAACAGAATATTATGTCCGCTACTACCAAATTCTACACCCTGCGCGTACGCGACCTGCGTCGCGAAACGGCCGATACGATCTCGGTGGCCTTCGATGTGCCGGAGGAACTTCAGGAACTTTTCCATTTTACCTCGGGCCAGTATTTGACGCTGCGCACCAATATAGACGGCTCGGACCAACGCCGCTCCTACTCCCTGTGTACGGCGCCCCACGAAAACGACCTGCGCGTAGCCATCAAAAAAGTGCAGGGCGGCGTGTTCAGCACCTTTGCCAACGAACGCCTGCGCGTGGGCGACGAACTGCGGGTAATGCCGCCGCAGGGCCGTTTTTTTACCGAATTGAATCCGGCCAATAAAAACCTGTACGTGGCTTTTACCGCCGGCAGCGGCATCACACCGGTGATTGCTATTTTGAAAAGTGTGTTGCACCAGGAACCGGGCAGCCGTTTTATCCTATTTTACGGCAACCGGGCGTTCGATCAGATCATCTTCCGCGAACAACTGGAGGAACTAAAAAACCGCTTTCCCGACCGGCTTTCCGTACACCACATACTGAGCCGCGAATCGCTGGGCGCCGATCTGTTCAACGGCCGCATCGACGGGGATAAATGCCGCGCCTACGGCCGCCTGTTGTTTCAGCCGCAGGAGGTAGACGCCTTTTTCCTCTGCGGGCCGGAAATCATGACCTTGGAGGTAAAATCCGCCCTGGCAGAACTGGGCGTTGATCCCAAAAAAGTGCATTATGAATTGTTTACCGCGGCCGGAATGCCGCAACGCGTCAATCCGGAAATAACAACCCTTCAGAAGGACACTTTCGACGCCTCCATCACGGTCATCCAGGATGGTATGCAATTCGATTTCACACTACCTTCCGATGGCAGTACGCTCCTGGACGCGGCCATGCGCGCTGGCGCCGATTTGCCTTTTTCCTGCAAGGGCGGCGTGTGCAGCACCTGCAAAGCCAGGGTGCTGGATGGCGAAGTAGCAATGGAACTGTGCTACGGGCTGGAGCCGGAAGAAGTGGCCGCCGGCTATGTGCTCACGTGCCAGGCGCACCCGAAGAGCAAAAAAGTGGTGGTGAGTTTTGATGCATAGCCATCATTTGCCCCCCGCACTCCAAAAATTACTGATATTCACCCTACACCGTTTTCGATTCGACACGTTGATGTCCGGTTGTCCGATGCAAGACAGGATTCCATGGCGGATATTGAAATGATCGGCCATTTTCGCTTCATGGTCTGCGGTTTCTGGAAAAAATAGGCTTTGAACAAAAGTCTGTGTTACAATTTTGCGTTCAGATTTCTCATTTTATACCATGAACATAAATCAAAACCGGTTACATGAAACAAATCCTCCCATTCTTTTTGCTGCTCTCTTCCCTCCATGCCACTGCCCAATGGCGCCACCAACCCAAATATTGGGAAGCCGGCGTAATGCTGGGCGTAACGAGTTATTCCGGCGATGTCACCGCCAAACGAATTGATCTCCAGGAACTTCGGCCGGGCTACGGCGCCTTTGTCCGCTACCATGTCAGCCAACATTTTGCTTTTAAAGGGCATGTGTACGGCGGTTCCATTTCTGGCGACGACAAATACTCTGACGTCAAGGCGCCGCGCAGCTTCAAGTTCGGTACTTCAATTTTCGAGGTAGCCACCTGTATGGAATGGCACTTATTCGGCCGCGACCGGTTCAGCGAAACAGGATTGCACAACTTTTTTATCACGCCTTATCTCTTTGGCGGCGTCGGCGTCACATTTGCCGACGCGAACGCCGAATACTACGGCCCGCCGGAGCGCCGGGACGATTTTTTGAAAACACCGCTTCCCGAGGAGGGACTGAAAACGACCTTTTTGCTGGCGCCGGTCGGCGGAGGTATCCGGATCGATTTTTATGAACGATTCATATTTGGCCTGGAAGGCGGTTTCCGTCCGGTTTTTTCTGACGACATCGACGGCGTGTCGATAAACGGGAACCCCAAACGCAACGACTGGTACTATTTTTTCGGCGCCACCGCTTCTTTTGTACTGACAGGACCGGATTATTAGTAAGACGGTGGACGGTAGACGGGGGACGGTGGGCGGGGGACGGGAGAAGGGGGGCGGGGGGGGGGACCCCCGCAAACCGACCCCCAACACCCC
>CAUJEY010000295.1 GCA_963169325.1 Bacteroidota bacterium | reverse complement strand
CCCCCGAACTTGTCATCCCGGAGGGAACTGTCCGCTCTACGAGGGAAAACCCACATGTTAGGCCCTCGTAGAGCGGACGGTTCCCTCCGGGATGACAAGTTCGGGGGGGGGGGAGAAAAAGGGAATAAGGGTAGTTCGCGGGTTATGCACGGCCGAGGCTGGGATAGCGGCTGATAACAAACAGGAGGAAAGAAGAGGAAGAGGGGACAGCATGGGCGTAATTGTTTTACATTAGAAATTGCTGTTACTGGTTCGCAGCAACCAGCAACCTTCTAACTTTCAAACCAGTAACCTTCAAACCCTCAAACCAGTAACCTTCAAACCCTCAAACCCATTTTACGGCTTCGCCTTCTTCGACACCACTTTCCCTTCGGCATCAATCTGAATAACTTCCATGCCGAGTTGTTGCAGTCCCGGCATCACCTTTTCGGCGTCGCCGGCCAGGAACCAGCCCAAATTATTGGGTTGAACGATGGTTTTGGCGACCGTCTGAACATCCTTGAGTGCGAGGTTTTGCACCCGTTGGCTGTACGTTTTCCAGTAATCGTCTTTCAGGTTGTATTTGATCAGGTTGCGCGCGCTGGCGTTCACGGCGTTGTTGGTCTCCCACATGCCGGCCATGCCCATCACGGTGTTTTGTTTGGTTTTGTCAAACTCCGCCTGAGTCATAGGTTTGTCCGTGGTGAATTGTTTGACTTCTTTCATGATTTCCTGCATGCTCTCTTTGGTTTTGTCCGTTTGTACCGGCGCAAAAACCAGGTAGGGGCGTTGACCGGCAGTGTTCTGAATAAACGAACCGGCGCCGTAAGCCCAGTGTTTGTCTTCGCGGATGTTCATGTTGATCCGGCTGGTGAAGTCGCCGCCGAGCACGTTGTTCATTTGTTCGATGGCGGCTTCGTCTAATTGGCCGTACGGCTTGGTCAGGTAGCCTGAAACGATCATACTTTGCTGGCTTTCCGGCCTGTCGATCAAGAATATTTTACCGCTGTTGGAGGATGTTACTTCCGGAATTACCTTTTTGGGCACGTCGCCTTTAGACCATTTACCGAAGCGTTTTTCGAGTTTTTCCACCAGTTCCGGCATAGTGATATCGCCGGTGACGACGATGGTGGCGTTGTTGGGCCGCAGCCAGCGCTGATAGAACCCGCGCACGTCGTCGAGCGACATGGCACGTACGGCATCTTCTTCACCGGTGCCCGACATGGGCATGCCGTAGGGGTGATCTTTGCCATAGAGCAGTTCGGGCATCACGCGCATGATCATGCCCTGCGGGTTTTTCTTTTCCCGTTGAATACCGCTGATCTGTTCGTTTTTCAGGCGGTCGAGGTCGGCGGCGGGAAAGGCCGGGTTGAGCATCACGTCGGCCATCAGGTCGAGACTGGGATCGAGCGATTGTTTCAGGGCGTTAAGGGTAACATAGGAATAATCGAGGTCGCTAAAGGTACCGAGCCCGGCGCCGAGCAATTGAAGTTTTTCATTGATTTGCAGGCTGGTCAGCGATTGAGTACCTTCGTCGAGCATGTTCATGGCCAGGTTGGCCAGGCCGGGTTTGCCGCCCATTTTGTCGGTGCAATAGCCGGCGTCGAACATCATGCTCATCACCATGGCCGGGCTTTCCGTACGGCGGGTGAGCACCACCTTCATCCCGTTCTTGAGGGTAGCGCGCTGGATATCGGGGAATTGCGCGTTCACTTCTTTGCTTACTTCAGGCGCTTTGCTGCGGTCGGCCTCTTTGCCGGACACGGCGTATTCCGGGAACGGGGTACAAGTGAGCGTAAAGCGGCCGCGGGTCAGCCATTTTTTGCTAGCGTCGTGGATGTTTTTAGCCGTCGTTGTGTTGTACCAGCGCAGCATTTTTTTGTAATAATCGGCGCTGTTGCCAAATACTTCGTTTTGAGCGAGGGCATCGCTTTTGCCGCCAAAGCCGCCGATACGTTCCAGCCCTTTGATATAGTTGGCAAAATAGGCGGCTTTTACCCGGTTCACTTCTTCTTCCGTGGGGCCGTTTGCGATAAATTCGTTCAGAATTTCATTAATCGCAGCCTCCACTTCTTCCATGGATTTGCCTTTTTTCACATTGGCCTGCACGATAAATTCGCCGGAAATTTCAGAAGGGTTGACGAAGGCTACAGCCTGGGAGCAAATCTGTTTTTCGTAGACGAGTTTTTTGTACAAACGGCTGTTTTTGCCGGAGGCCAACACGTCGGTAGCCAAGTCGAGCCAAACGGTTTCCTGCGTGCCCCATTGCGGCATGTGCCAGAACATGTTGATACGCTCTTCGGGTACGCGGTCCTGGTAAGACGCGCGGGTATCGTACGTGCGAACGGGTATATTCACACCCGGGCGGGTGATGGTGGGACCGGCAGGGATATTACCGAAATACTTGAGCACTTTTTCGTAGGCAGTTTCGGGTGTGATGTCGCCGGCAACCACCAGCACGGCATTGGCTGCGCCGTAGTACGCCTTGAACCATTCGTGTACGTCTTCGAGACTGGCAGCATTGAGGTCTTCCATTTCGCCGATCACGGTATGACCGTACGGATGGTGCGGCGGGTACATTTCTTTTTGGGCGATGTCGTAACCCTTGGCATAGGGCTGGTTTTCGCCCTGGCGTTTTTCATTTTGCACCACACCGCGTTGTTCGTCAAGTTTGGCCTGGTCGATAGCGCCCAGAAGGTGGCCCATGCGGTCACTTTCGAGCCAGAGCACCTGATCGAGGGCGCCGACAGGCACATTTTGGAAGTAGTTGGTGCGGTCTTCGCTGGTAGTGCCGTTCAGGTCGGTACCGCCGATGGCTTCGAGCGCCTGGAAGTAGTCGGTGTTGAAGTTTTCCGAGCCGTTGAACATCAGGTGTTCAAACAGGTGCGCAAAGCCGCTTTTACCCGGCTTTTCGTTTTTGGAACCGACGTGGTACCAAATATTCACGGCCACAATGGGCGCCTTGTGGTCTTCATGCACCAGCAGGCGAAGGCCGTTGGGCAGCGTGAATTTTTTGTAGGGAATGTTGATGTCGTCGGGGTTGTAGGAGGGGTACTGCGTTTGACCAAAAAGCGTGGGGGCCAAAATGGAGGCCAGAAAGGCCAACAGAATAAGTCGTTTCATACAGAGTGCTGTGTTTGAAAAATTTGAGTGGTATGGTTATGTCAAAAAGACATAGGAGCGTTGCTCCCGGGTTATCGTTGCAAAAACGGATGGAAAATTCGGCTATTGCCGACGCGGGTTAGAAAAGTTTGGATGAAATGTGCTGTTTGCAGCGTAAAAGGCGCAGAATCAACAGAAATTATTTCGTTTACTGGGAAGGTGTGGGCTTGACGTTGAAGCGCGCACCGCAACAAGTCTTTGTTATCTTACAAATGTGCATCCAGGGGCTCCTCCGTATCTGAAATTTCCAGCGCAGTTGGCCGGTAAATAGCCCAATACACGCCAGCCCATATTGCTCCTAAATAAGCGAGGGCAATACCACCGCCCCCCATGAATACATATAAGGGAGCAACGGTCAACATTAAAGTGGTGAAAAAAATTGTCGTCAGGAACACCGGTTGTCTTGGTTCGAACCGAGACAATATGGACAGGATGAACCATAATAACAGCATGGAGGGCAGTGAAAAAATGCCTCCATACAGGATCATAAAGCCCCAGGTAAGTGACAAATCAGTAAAACCGGTGAATACGATTTCGTTCTGGTTCACTATATCATAGAAGACAAAACCTAAACCAAAAAATACCGGCCCCAAAAACACGCCGGTCAACCAGATTTTTAAAGCGGAGATACTTGGAGAGGGCTTGCTCATGAGGTATAAGATAAAGGATTGCGCACTTCAAACTTTCAAACTTCAAACTTCAAACTTCAAACTTCGAACTTTAAACTTTCAAACTCCCCCCTCCAACACCTCCCACGTATGATCGCCCAGCAATCGCACGGTCGCCAGGTGATCGAACGGTGCGCGCCGGCCCCATTCGGCGGGCGCTACCATCGACAACAAGTGCGTGCCGTCCTTCTTGCGCTGATACAAGTGGTAAATATGGTGGATCACCGGCTGGAACGGAATTTCCGCCTGGTAAATAACTTCAGACACCGTCATGCGCGCTTGCAGTGATTTGGCCTGTTTCGCCAGCGTTTCCATTTGTTGCCGGAGTTGCTCCATCTGCCGGTCGGTTTGGTCGTACATCGCTGTCATGGCATTGCCGCGGATGCGGCCCTTGTCTTCAGGCCGGATGACGGCACTGCCGGAGTGGTGCGCGTAAGGCAGCAGCCCCGGCGATTCGGCTACTTTGTCTTTGTCAATAGGGTTGACGAAGGCGTCGTTCGGCTCGTTTTTTTTCTTTTTGGACATGGAAATAACTCGGAATTCTATCTTCAAAGGTAAGACAGAAAGAAACAGCTAAATGTGGCACTTGTTGTGAAATTGCGCGTCGGAGATTAGTTTTTTCACCACGGAGGCACAGAGACACGGAGACACGGAGATTTATGCCTTCTAACTATCCTTTAAAATACCCAACTCCTTTGTCTTTAGGGTACTCCACCGAATACGAGAAACGTATCTTTTTGGTTTGCCCGGCGGGTACCTCCACGCTCCATTCCAGTTTGCCGAATTCTGCGCTGACCTTCGCGCCGCCGCGGTCTTCCAGTTCTACCACGATATCTTTTTGTTTGGAAATGGGGATTTGGTCGATCAACTCCACGGTGACGCTTTTTGGCTTGTTGTTTTTGATCGAAATCTCGTACAGGTAAGTCTCCTTGATTTTGGAACCGAATATTTTCCGGCGTTCGGTAAAATCTTTGGGTTGTACCCGTTTGATGGTCAGTTGTTCGTCGCGGCCCAGCGAAAGCAGCAGGGTGTCGGCGGTGGTTTGCGGGTTCACCCAGGTTTGGCCGACGTAGGTGTCCTGAAAGAAGATGTTTGCCTGCCCGGGCAGCAAATTATACTGACCGTAGTCGGAAATTTTGGCGAGCAGGAATACAGCCGGTTCTACTTTCGGCACGGCATGGTATTCGTATGCAGCCGGAATTTCTGTTTCTTCCACCGTGACGATATTGTCTTTGCCATCGGCGAGGATATCCTGCGGCGTGGGCAGGTCGAAAACGGAGAGCAATTCAGATTCTTCCGGGCTGGCAATCTCCGGTACGGGAGGCTGCCCGGGGGCCAAGCCACTACGTTCTTCATACGTATTGGGGTCGGCGGTCACCACTTGCTCCATTTGATACACATTGCCGCGGTACGCCGAATTTTGCTCCTGCTCCTTGCCGTATACTGCCACCGGCCGGAAATCGACATACACCGGATTCAGGATCGGGCGGTCGTTGTTAGTCAGCGGCTGAGCGGAGGAAAGGTGCAAGGCTACAGCTTTCCAGTCGAAACCGGTGCTGTTGCGCACGTTGGCCTTGTAGGTCAGTTGCAGGGGTTTGTCTAAGCCTGCCGAACGCAGGTCGTACAGTGGCGTCCAGCCGGCGTTGCTGACCAGATAGGTGCAGGAGATTTCCAGATTTTGGGCAGTGTTGGCGTCGATTTTCAGGGTGATTTCGCCGGTTTGGTTACCGGTATTGGGTTGCAGGCGTTTCAGTTCGGTTTGCAGGCGTTCGTACACGGTTTTTACGCCACGTTGAACGAGGGTCACTTTTTGCTGCCGGTCGCGGATTTCCAGCATACGCTCGCGGTAGAAATTGGCCAGTTCTTTCAATTCGGTCACGGAAAGCGAGCCTGGCTGCCCGTTTGCGGAAACTCCTACGCGCTCGCTGTTTTTTTGCAACATCCGGACTTCATCTTCCAGTACTTTGTTTTCCTGGTCGTTCACCACAAGTGCGTCGCCAAGCAGGGTCAGGGAATCACGAATCGTCCGGGCACGCGGATTTTCGGGTGCGGGTGCGGGGTTTTTTAATTGAAATACCGCACCGTTCAGGCGGGCATCGCCTTTAATTTTCACCTGTAAACTATTGCCGTTGAAATGGGGCGACAGGTTTTCAAAAATAACCTCGGAGGCACCGGTCGGCACTTTTATTGTGGCTATGCTGGTAATTTTAGCCCCGGAACGGTAAACGGTTACTTCGACCGTTTTGGGCGTAACGGGGTTGCCGGCCTGGAGCACAACGGCGCAGCCGGCGAGGAGCAGGCTGGAAAGGATAATTCGCATGGTGTGGCGTTTTTTGTGAAATGGAATAGTAAAAACGGGCAAAAGATGCAGAAAGTGTCTGGAGTGCATAAAGCCATCGAAGGATAAAAAAGAACCGTATTGGTTGAAGAATTTTATTCTTTTGTGAAACAAAATACTAAAACCTTGTCGCTATGAAACACCCTGCTTTTTTTCTGTTCCTGTTGTTCTTTGCCCTGCAATGCACACAGCCCGCTGAGGCGCCGAAAATGGCTGCCGAACCGGATTTGTACGCCCAAATGACCGACCCTGCCCCACCCTACGATTCCCTTTTAGCCGCCCGCGTGGGCGCCGACGAGTACGGTATGAAAGCGTACGTTATGGCATTTTTAAAAAGAGGTCCCAATCGCAGCCAGGACTCCCTAACCGCGGCTAATTTACAAAAAGCGCACATGCAAAACATCAACCGGATGGCCGAAGCGGGGAAATTAGTGGTAGCAGGCCCGTTTATGGACGACGGGGATATTCGCGGTATTTACGTGTTCAATGTCGCCACCGTGGAAGAAGCCCGGGCGCTGACGGAAACGGATCCGGCGGTGCAAGCAGGGCGATTGGTGATGGAACTGCATCCCTGGTACGGTTCGGCGCTGCTGCCCGTGCTCGCCCCGATGCATAAACGGCTGGAAAAGAAGAATGTGGCGGAATAGGGTCCTTACGATGCGATTAGCCTTATTAGGCTGTCGCGACTAATCTTTTTACTTCCTTCAAACTGTTCTTAACCTCCGGCTCTAAGTGCGCTCCTTTACTTTGTCGGGAAAGGTATAAAGTGAATGAAGCGATTGCGTCATCCAGTTCATTAAAATCCGCGCCGGAACGAATAAGTTCTACCAACAAATCTTTAAGCAATTCCTGCTTCATTTTTTGAAATTGCAGTTTCATCAGGTCCCCGACCGTATCATTCCAGGAAGCTATTCTGGAAAGTTCAGCCTCAATGCCTTTCAGTTCGTCGGTGATGCCTATGATTTTTGAAATGGATGTTTCTGTCATGGTAAAAAGTCAATTTTAATGAGCCCTTTCGGATGTCTTTTCCCAAAAATATCTAACCTGGAATGTGAGTAAAGGTTGAGCCAATATGCCTCCATTTCTTTGGATTTTTCATAAAAACGATGATTCCATTTGCAAAGAGGGCAAAACGCAGCATCCACAAAGTACATTATTTTTGCAGACTCCCGGAAACGATGCACTGCATTAGCCTTATTTGTCAATGTATCGTATGGGAGAAAAGTTACGACATCAATATCCCCAGGCTGTTCTTTAGTGGTAATAAAACTGCCATCAATCCATTGAGTGAAAGGAGATTCAAATGCGCTTTTAAGGTCTTCCACAAATTTAAGGTACCGATCGAAAAGTTCCTTTCGGTGATTTATATCACCAACGCCGTTAACAAAAACCGTTTCGAACTCCGATACCGTAATCGCTATTATTTTATGGGGAAAGAGGTGGCCATGTTCGTCAAATTGGACCATATTATTTCATCTTTCTAAATGTTGTATTATCAACTTTATTGCGCCATCATCCCCTACCCCGCCTCAAACACCATCGCCTCGTGGTTCAACTCCCTAAAATCCACCGGCGCTACGGCACTCACCCCCTGTTCGGGCATATACACGCCATAGATCGTATCCACGGCGGCCATGGTGGCTTTGTTGTGGGTGACGACGATAAACTGCGAGTCTTTGGAAAACTGCCGGATGATGCGGTTGAATTTTTCGATGTTGGCGTCGTCCAGCGGGGCGTCCACCTCGTCGAAAATACAAAAGGGGGCGGGCTTGAGCAGGTAAAGGGCAAACAGCAGGGCCGTGGCAGTGAGGGTTTTTTCGCCGCCGGAGAGCTGGGCGATGGTTTGCGGGCGTTTGCCTTTGGGTTTGGCGATAATATTGATGTCGGACTCCAGCGGATTGTCGGGCTGGGTGAGCAGCAGGTCGGCGGAGTCGTCCTCCGTGAAGAGCGTCCGGAACACCTGGATAAAGTTTTCGCGCACCTGGGCAAAGGACTCGAGAAAACGCTGGGTGGCGGTTTCTTCGATTTCTTTCATGGTTTGAAGCAGGTTTTCCTTGGCGGCCAGGATGTCGTTGCGCTGGGTGGCGATGCTGTCGTAGCGCTCTTTGATCTCGTTGTAGGCTTCGATAGCCAGGGGGTTGATCTCGCCGTAAGTGTCGAGCCGGCGTTTGAGGTTGGTGACCTCGCGCTCGAGTGATTCGCGGTCGTACTTGGGGTCGGGTTCGTTGTTGATCACGTCGTTGACCGACATGCCGAACTCGGCGCGCAGGCGCTCACCGATAGCGGTGATTTCGAACTTGACGTCGCTGAACTTATCCTTGAGCCGGTTGATGGAGCCCTGTAAATCCTGCTGTTTGCGATAGAGTTCGCGCAGCTGATTTTCCCGCTCATGGATTTCGTTGCGGGCCTTGAAGTACACTTGCTCGGCTTCGCTCAGTGTGGCTTCCTGCGCCTTTTTCTGCGCGTACCCGGCAGCCAATTCCTGTTCGAGCCGGGCGATTTCCGAGCGGGTAAAGGCAATTTCTTCTTCGTTTTTGGTTTTGGTCGCCAGGTTCTGCTGGGTTTGAGCGCGCAATTCGGCAATCCGTTTTTCGCGGAACACGAGTTCCTGCTGGAATGCATTCACCTTGTTTTGTTGCCGGATAAACTCGATGTTTTTCTGGTTGTATTCGTGGCTGTTCCGACTGAGCAGTTCGGCTACTTCGCGGAAACTGCCGTCGGCACTGCTCAGGCGTTCGCGCAAGGCGGTAGCAGCGGCGTTTTTTTCCAGCAGTTGTGCCTCTATAGACAGGTTGCTGGCTTCCAGTTGTACGATCAGGTCGCCGCTTTCGGCGGCTTTGGCATCGAAATTCTGGACAAAAGTGGCGATGTTATCGATGCGGGCGCGCAAGCCGGCCTGTTCCGATTGCAAACGGCCCAGGGCTTCCCGGTCGCGGGTAAGCAGCACCGATTGGTCGGCATTTTTCAGGCTCTGCAAATGCGTGCGCAGGGTGGCCAGGCGGTTGTTGTAATCCGTTTCGGCGGCTTCGAGTTTTTTAATCTCGACTTCCAGGATTTCCAGGTTCTTTTTCCGACCGATTTTTTTGCCTTCAAAAAGTCCGACTGAGCCACCGCTCAGACTGAAACGGCGACGCACGAAGGCGCCGGATTTGGACAACAGAATCGGCCCGGCCCCGTCTCCTTTTCCTTCGGTCAAGGGGGCGGCGAGCAAGTCTTTGCCGGAGGCGGATGTATCGTCTACGATAAGCACATTTTCCAACAAATAAGCCACCAGGGGCCGGTACTGTGCGTCCACTTCCACGAGGTCGATGGCTTGTTGGCCGGCGGGCAGCAGCAGGAGCGGCGGCTCGTACCGGGCAAAAGCGTCGAGCATAAAAAAGTTGGCGCGGCCTTTCTGGCTTTTACCGAGCAGTTGAATGGCCTGCACAGCGGCGTCGGCATCGGGCACCACATAGAAGTTGAGGTAGGGTTCCAGGTAGTTTTCGATGATGACGCGGTATTCCTCCCGCACGTAAATCAGGTCGCTGAGCAGGGGGCAGTTTTTGGCCCAGTCTTTTTGCTGGCTGAGAAACTTTATACTTTCGGGGAAGCCTTCGAGGCTTTCCACCATACTTTTGGTGAGTTTGAATTCATTGCGTTTGGCGTCGAGCAGGCGGTTGTGGTCGGCCAGTTTTTTGGTCATGGCGTCGATATCGCGTTCGGTATTGGCGATGTCGTTGCGGCGTTTTTCTTCCGCCGTTTCCACGATGGCGATTTTTTGCTGCTGAGCTTCGACGGACTTGTCCAGTTCGCCGATTTTTCCACCCAGGTCCTGCATTTCGGCGCGGCGGGCGGCTACGTCGGCGAGGGTGCGTTCCACGTCGCGGCGCAGGTTATCGATCTGGTTTTGTTGTACGGCTTTTTGTTTTTCCAGATCGACGATGACGCGCTCTACGCTTTGTTGTTCGCGCACGAACTCGTCGAGGTTGCCTTTGAGCAGGTTGTGGTCGGAGCGGACTTTTTCGAGTTGTTGTTTGGCTTGTTCAAGCGCTTCCTCAAATTCTGCTTCCACCCGCTTTTCGTAATTCAGGTCGGTTTGATAGCCTTCGATTTCGGTTTCCAGTTGGCGGGCTGTATCGGTGGCTTTGGCGATCTGGTCGTCGAGGCGGCGGGCGTCCTGGTCCACGAAGGAGAGTTTTTGCGCCAGCATATTTTTCTCGTTCTCCTTGCCGCGGATACGCCCCGTGAGTTGGTTCACTTCCTGTTGGTGGGCGCTCAGGGAGGTCTCTTTATCGGTATGGCTTTTGCGCAGGGCTTCGGCTTCGGCTTCCAGCAAGCGGGCTTTGGCCTCGGCGCCGCGATAGTTGTCTTCTTCGCCGGTGATCTGGGCTTCTAATTCTTTATAGGTTTTGCGGTGGCGGGCCAGGTTTTGTACGGCCAGTTCGACGCTGATTTTTTTGTATTCTTCTTTGAGTTCGTAGAACCGCTGCGTGCGCTGGGCTTGTTTTTCGAGTTTTTTCAGTTGGTCTTCAATCTCGTAGAGCAGGTCTTCCACGCGGTCGAGGTCGGCGGTGGTAGCTTCGAGTTTGAGTTGTGTTTCGTGTTTGCGGGCTTTGTATTTGCTCACGCCGGCGGCCTGTTCGAACATACGCCGGCGGGCCTGTTCGCGGTCGCTGAGCAGGTCTTCCACCATGTTGAGCGCGATGATGGCGTAGGAGTCGGCGCCGATACCGGTATCGAGAAACAGGGACGTGATGTCCTTGAGTCGGCAGGGCACGCCGTTCAGGCGGTATTCGCTGTCGCCGCTGCGGTACAGCAGGCGGCTGATGGTGACGTTCTGGTATTCGGTGGGCAGGATGTTTTTGGTGTTCTCAAAGGTGAGCGACACCTGTGCCAACTGGGCTTCCTTGCGCTTTTTGGTCCCGTTGAAAATGACCGAAGTCATTTTGTCGAGGCGCAGCTCCTTGCTTTTTTGTTCGCCGAGCACCCAGCGCACAGCGTCCACCACATTGCTTTTGCCCGAGCCGTTGGGGCCCACCACGCCCGTTACGTCGGCGTTGAAGTGAATGACGGTTTCGTTGGCAAAACTTTTAAAACCTTTGAGTTCTAAGGATTTCAGTCGCATGTTCCTTCCAGTCGTAAATCGTAAAAAAGCGGGCAAAAGTAGGAAAAAAGGGGTGGAGTATGGAAGGAAAGTTACTAACAGGGAGGCAATAAAGCCCCGGAATCAGTAAAATAAAAACCTCCTGTCACGCAGGGTTGAAAAACAGGAGTTCCGCCTCCGTCACCCCGAAAGAGGTAAACCTTGATAAAAAGAATCGCCGCAACCGCGCCGGAGGCTTTGTTTTGTCTTTATTTCAACAATGAAATTCAGCTATGAAAACAAAGTATTTTCTCCTCGCAGCTTTCCTTACCGCCTCGTGTTTGGTGCGATCTGTCGCCCAGAACTACGACATTTACATCAGCGACGCCGGCAACTTCAGCAGCCCGCCCTGGCAAATCTTGAAGTTCGACGCCAACGGCCAAAACGGCCAGGTGTTTATTGCCCAACACTTAGCCTGGCCGCAAGACATCTTTTTTCTGGAAAATGAAAACACGGTGCTGGTGTCCAACCTGAACAACGGCCGCATTTCCAAATTCAATGCCAGTACAGGCGCCTTCATCGCCGAGTTTGCTACGGGCATCAGCGGGCCCACCCGCATGAGCCTCGGCCCCGACAGCCTGTTGTACGTACTGCAATGGCAGGGCAACGGCAAGGTGCGACGCTACAAACTCACGGGCGAATATGTCGGCGAGTTCACCAAAACCGGCGTGCCGGCCAGCATCGGGCTCGACTGGGATGCCGGCGGTAACCTTTATGTATCGTCGTATAGTGGCAAATACGTCCGGAAATTCGGCACAGATGGCGCCGACCTCGGCAACTTTGCAGCGACCAACCTCGCCGGGCCCACCAATATCTGGTTTGCCGAAAACGGCGACCTGATGGTGATGGATTACGAAGGCGCTTCGATCAAACGGTTCGACAACCAGGGCGTGTACAAAGGCGTTTTTGTATCGGGGTTGACCCGGGGTGAAGGGGTGGATTTTTTGCCCAACGGACACTTTGTTGTCGGGAGCGGCGGCACTTCGTCGATACGCGAGTACGACGCAACCGGCACATTTGTGAAGAATCTGGTGGCCCCCGGAACCCTTGGACTGATCACGCCCAATGCCGTCATTTTGCGCCTGAAACCCGCTTCATCAACACAGGAACTGTACCGCGACGTTACGTTTGTGACCCCTTCCGTCGGGGCTGTTTTTCAGATTTCAAATCCCGAAGCGTTGCAAGGGGTGGATACACTGGAAGTATATAGTTCGACGGGGGTGTTGGTCCGGAAAATTAACTTTGCAGCCGGCGCCGGATGGGATGCTTCCAATGTGCCAGCGGGTGTTTACTACCTTTCGGCGAAATTGCCGAATGGCGCCATGGGCCGGCAAACAGTGGTGGTGCAGCGGTAGTTGCGTAGATGCAAAAGTTATGAAAAATAAAAGTGTATTGGTCTTTTTCCTGGCGCTGTTCAACGCCGGATATGCCCTTGCGCAACTGACTGCGGAAGCACTGGAATCGGCCGTAGCACAACAAACCTGCGACAAAGTGGCCGCGGAACTGAATCGCACACCGCTCCGGAGTGAAGCAATGAAATTCAACGGAGCGGTTTGCTTTTTTCGCAACGGGGAGATCGGGCAGGCCCTGACGTTGTTCGGGGAAGTCCGGCAGTTGGAAGCGCAAAAACAGCATATCGCCACTTTTTGGGAGGCGAAATGCCTGGCTACGCTGGGGCAGGATAGTTTGGCCCTGGCTCGTCTGCTGGCTATCCCATCCGGACAGATCGGTTTCAAAATGTTGTCGCAGCCGGCGTTCGACCGCCTGGCGCAAAACAATGCAGCATTCGTACGGCTGAAACAATCGTTACAACCCAGGTTCAATACCTGGACCACGGCCCTCGCCGCTATCGCCATCCTCGGGCTGTTGATCGGCATTGTGTTGTTGCTCGGAAAATCGAGGTTTTCGGCGGGTGAAAAACGACTCGCAGTGGTTGTTTTAGCCTTCGCATTGATCCTTGCGTCTTATGTGCTGATCTGGACGGGATATACGGTCGTTTTCCCCTACCTCCAAAACGTATGGCAATTTCTGACCTTTCTGGTGGGGCCATCCCTTTATCTGTATTTAAAAGACACTTTCAAAGAGGACTACACGGCGAAGGAGGCCGCTTTACACTACCTCTTGCCGGCGGCCTCCGGCGTGCTCACGCTGCCCGTGTTTTTAACCAACTTCGGGATACAAACGGGTATTTCCACCGATTTTTTCCTGATCGGCACGGCGCCGGCCCTGCTCACCGGGCATTTGCTTTTTTATTCGGTACTGATCTGGGGCGTGACAAAAAATGAATGGCAGGTGGATGCCAATATCAAACTTTGGACCCGGGTGGTGGCCTGGGGGATGATGGTGTATACGCTCGCTTTTTTATCCTATTTTGTTTTGGTGAACTGTTCGTTTTTTAACCCCGAATGGGACTATGCCATCAGTTTTGTAATGGCCATGGGCATACTGGCTGTTGCTTATATGGGCCTGCTACAACGGCGAGTGTTTCGCAGCGAACCGATCGGCCATTTTTTACCGGTCAAAAAATATCAAACCTCTAACCTGACCCCCGGCGCCAGCGAATCCATTAAGAAGCAACTGGAGCGCCTGCTTGCCGAAGAGCAGGTGTTCAGGGAAAACGAGCTGCGACTGACCGATTTAGCAGCTTATCTCAATATTAGTCACCACCAGTTGTCGCAGGTGATCAATGAACAATACAGCGTCAACTTCTTTGAGCTAATCAACCGCTACCGGGTGGAACACGTCAAACGCCTGCTGGCTGACCCCGCATACAGCCAGCACACCATCATCCAGATTGCGTATGAAGCGGGGTTCAATAACAAGGTTTCGTTCAACCGGTATTTCAAAAAGGAGATTGGCATTACGCCCTCGGCTTACCGGATCAAAATTTCTTTCATCAACGGTTAGTCCCACCCGGCTTGATGTCTCCAACGTATAGATATGGGTCATGACCAAAAATGAATAGCAGGTGAATAATAACATCAAGGTCCGGTGCGGAAACTATTTCAATTCCCTTATTTTTGCCGCTTACTAATACTCTTAATCCTCCTTGTTAAAATCCAACTGACCACTCCAACCGGGTCATGCCGCTCCTACTTACTACCCACCCGTTTCCTTCCGCCACCTTCGGCGTTTGGCAAATTGCCGAAGATGAAGCGTATTTCCGGGAAGACCTGCCATTGCTGCCCGAAGAAGAGTCCGAACTGGCGCGCTACAAGGATATTCGCCGCCTGGAATGGCTGGCCGTACGCTGGATGTTGCACAAACTGACCGGATTGCAGGAACGTTTACCGCTGGGCAAAAACGCTTTTGCCAAACCCTTTTTTCTCGACCGGCCCGAACTCCATTGCTCCCTCAGCCATTCGCACGGCATCGTGGGCGCCCTGCTGGCCGACCGGGTGTGCGGCTGCGACCTGCAAGTGCTGGTGGATAAAATGCCGCATATCGCGCATAAATTTTTACACCCCGAAGAAGCCGCGTTCGTTCAGCAGTTTACCGCCGAAAAACAATTCGATCTGCTGCATATTTTCTGGACCGCCAAGGAAAGTTTGTATAAAGCCTACGGACTAAAAGAACTCGACTTCCGCGCCAATATGCGCCTGGAGCCCTTCGAGTGGACGGGATTTTCTGCCGAAGCGCCGGGCCGGATTCAAAAAGCCGGTTTCAACCAATCCTACCGCCTGCATTTCGAAAAAATGGAACTGCCCGATGCCGGGGCGTTCGTTTGGACCGTTTGTGTGGTTGATTAGTTGAGTGGTTGAGTGGTTATTGGTTGAGTGGTTATTGGTTGAGTGGTTGTTGGTTGAGTGGTTGATTGAAAAATTAAATTGTTTAAAAGGAAAATAACTCGTCGAATGGCCTTTTTACCATTTACAGATTTAGAAGTTTATAAAGAATGTAGGCTTCTACGTAAAAGCATCGCAGAAATGGTTAAAATCCATTTTCCTGAACACGAAAAATACAAACTCAGCGATCAGGTCATCCGTTCTTCACGCCGTATTACCGCATGTATCGCAGAAGGGCATGGTCGTTTTTATTATAAAGAGAATGTTCAATATTGCCGAATGGCCAGAGGTTCACTTTCTGAAACTCTTGAGCATTTAGTCACAGGTTTTGATGAAGGTTATATTACCGCAGACATGTTAAAAGACTATAAAACAAGAATTGACTCATGCGGCCGACTTTTAAACGGTTATATCAAATACCTGTTAAAAGCAAAAACACCAAAAGACGAGGATACTCCAGATGAACCATTCAACCAATAACCATTCAACCAATAACCATTCAACCAATAACCATTCAACCAATAACCAATTCAACCAATCAACTAATACACCGGCGCCACATTCATCTGATACAGCATAAACGACAACATATCGGCCGCTTCTTCCAGTAGTTTGGCGGTTGGTTTGCCGGCGCCGTGGCCGGCACTGGTTTCGATCCGAATGAGCGCCGGGTTGTCGCCCTGCTGGTATTGCTGAAGGGTGGCGGCAAATTTGAACGAGTGGGCCGGCACCACGCGGTCGTCGTGGTCGGCCGTAGTAATCATGGTGGCGGGGTATGCCGTTTTACGGATACGGTGGAGGGGCGAATATTTGATCAGGCAGTCGAACTCCGTTTGGTTGTCGCTGCGGCCGTAATCCACCGCCCAGGCATAACCGATGGTGAACTGGTGGTACCGAAGCATATCGAGCACGCCCACCCTCGGGAAACACACGCCGAACAGGTCGGGCCGCTGCGTCATGCAGGCGCCCACCAGCAAGCCGCCGTTGGAGCCGCCCTCGATGGCCAGGCGCGGGGGCGAGGTGTATTTTTTGTCTACTAAATATTCCGCCGCGGCGATAAAATCGTCGAACACGTTTTGTTTTTGGCATTTGGTGCCGGCTTTGTGCCATTTTTCCCCAAACTCCCCGCCGCCGCGAATGTTGGCCACGGCGTAAATCCCGTTGTTTTCCAGCAGCGCCGCCTTGGAGGCGGAAAATCCCGGCGTCACGGATATATTAAACCCGCCGTAGCCGTACAGCAGTGCGGGGTTCTGACTGTCGAAGGAAATATTCTTTTTCCGGGTAATGAACATCGGCACTTTTGTGCCGTCTTTGCCGGTCACCCACACCTGCTCGGTCAGGTAAGCATCCGAATTAAAATCAAGTTTGGGTGCTTTGAACACACTGGTTTCCAGGGTATTCATATCCAGGGCGTAAATTGTGGACGGGCGCAGGAACGACTGGAAAGCGAAAAACGCCTGTGCCTCGTTCTTTTCGCCCTGCACATTTACCACCGTGCCGATTTCGGGCAGCGCCACTTCCCGGAGCAACTTGCCTTCCAAATCAAACACCCGCAAGGCGCTGGAGGCGTTGTGGAGGTAGGAACAAACAATTTTACCTCCGCACACCACGGCGCTTTGCAGCACGTCGGCGCTGTCTTCGGGCACCAGCGTACGCCAGGACGTTTCGGCCGGTTGGGCCGAATTGACCAGGATAAGGCGCTGGTTGGGCGCCTGGTGATTGGTCAGAATCAGCAGGTTGCCGTCGAGGTTTTCGATCAACGCAAAATCGTGATCGAATTTGGTGTAGATGGGGGTAAAGGCTTTTTGATTTTTGGCTAAATCTTTGAAATACAACATATTGCCGCTGGTGCTCTCGCTGCCCGATAAATAAAGGAAACGTTCGTCCTCGGTGGTGCCGGCATTAAAATAGTAATTCGGGTGGGCTTTATCCTGGTACACCAAGCGGTCTTCCGATTGCGGGGCGCCCAACTGGTGAAAATATATGGCGCTGTTCTGGTTGGCGGCCGTGAGCGCGGCGCCGGCTTTGGGTTCGGGATAACGGGTGTAATAAAATCCGTTGCCGGCCCAGCCGATCCCGGTAAATTTTGCCCACTCCACCTGGTCGGGAAGCAGCTGCCCGTTTTGCAGGTCTTTCACCCGGATTGAACGCCAGTCCGAACCGCCCGTGGAAATGGAATAGGCCAGGTAACGCCCGTCTTTGGAGAAGGCGTATTCCTGCAGCGACGCGGTGCCATCGGCGCTGAAAGTATTCGGGTCGAGCACGACTTCGGGCTGGGCGTCCAAGGTGGCCTGCCGGTACAGCACGCTCTGGTTTTGAAGTCCGTCGTTTTTAAAAAAATAATAGACGCCGGCCTTTTTGAACGGCGTGCCGTATTTTTCAAAATTCCAGATTTGCTCCAGGCGGGTTTTTATTTTTTCCCGGAAGGGGACCTGCTCCAGGTAGCCGAAGGTAACTGCGTTTTGCTTTTGCACCCAGTCTTTGGTCTCGGCGCTTTGGTCGTCTTCGAGCCAGCGGTAAGGGTCGTTGATGGTCGTATCGAAATAAGTATCCGCCACGGCCGAATCCTGGCGTGAAACCGGGTAGGTAACCGGGATTTTTTTAAACTGCATGGGTTGTGTTTTGGAAGCGGAACTGCCGGACTGGTTGCAGGCAACCGCGAGGAAAAGCGGGATCGAACAGAAACAAATATTTAAAATAAGGGTTCGCATCGGAATAGAATGTTTTACTGGCCTAATTTTGCAGCGCAAAAGTAACTTATCCGCGTTTACCTGGTTTCATTTTAAGCACCAATCCGTATTGTGAAGTTGTATGAATAATTTCTGCTTTTTGAAAAAATACCGGCTCCTGGTTCTGGCCCTGTTCATCCAAACGGCCCTTTCGGCCCAAACCCTGGAGTTCCCGCCACTCGATACTTTGCCGGCACTGGATACCCTGTCCGACGAAATCGTGCATGAATATGCCGTCCGGCTGGCGTCGCAGGCATCCGACATCCGCGATGTTTTTCAGTTTGAGGAAACCCGCGTAACCGCCGAACGCGAAACGCTGGAGATACAACTGGCGGCAGCGAAGGAAGATACGACGGTAATGGCCGAAGACCGAAAAGTGCTGGAAAAACAGGTAAAAACGGCAAAAGCCGCCGAAAAAGCCGCACAGAAACAAACGAACAAGGCCCAAAAAGCCGCCGACTTCGCAGAGAAATTGGCCGGCATGTCGACTGCCGAACAGCGACAAAGTTTGGCTAAAGCCCGAAAAAACATCGCTGCGCTTTTGCCCAAGCCGCCGGAACCGGAAGAAATACCCATCGCAGAAGTCATCGGCGCCGTGGGTGTGGCCGGCCCGACCGAATTGGAAATACCGCCGCCGGCCGACACGGTCGCCGTCGATTCGATTGCCGCCGATACCCTGGCAGAAACGCAAAAAGCGCCTAAAAACAAAAAGGATAAAAAAGCGGCGCCAAGCGGCCCGAAATTTAAAACCTATGATCCGGCTGCCGACGTCATGCTCAACCCGCCGCCGCGCCCTTGCAACCTCACCCTGGATGCCCGCGATGAGTTTTCGGGCGAACGCCGCCGTGAAATGGGCAAAGAAGAACTATTCCGTTTCACCAACCCGTCGTTGAAGCCTTATTTTCCCGATTTTGAGCATATCGTTTGCGATGCCGCCGTCTCGGTCAACAACAATAATTTTCTGCTGAACCTGAGTTTCACCATCCGGGACGTGAACGCCCGCCGCGCCTTCGGCAGCCTGCCGCGCAACGGGGTGGCTCTCCTCAAATTTATAGACGGCGAAACGCTCACCGTGTATAACCTGCGCGCCGACGAGGGGCTGGCAGGCGCCGAAAACAAGGTATTCACCTTTCGGGGCCAATACGCGCTCGAACCGGGCATGTTGAAAAAGATGCAAAAAACGTTGCTCGATAAGGTTCGTATCGCCTGGGGCACCGGATATGAGGACTACGACGTGCAAAATGTGGATTTTCTGATTCGGCAACTGAATTGTTTATTGAATAAGTAAAACAAAAATGCTCCTCCGCGAAAACACCCCCCTCCTACCCTACAACACGTTCGGACTGGAAGCACAGGCCGCTCATTTCATCGAAATCCAGTCTGTGGCAGAACTGAACCAGGCGCTGCAAAGCGGGATACGACCTGTTTTTATCCTGGGCGGCGGGAGCAATATTTTGCTCACACAGGACATGCCCGGACTGGTGGTGCGCAACAGAATCCGCGGCATCTCGGTGGTACGCCGGTTCAAAAACCGGGTATGGGTGCGCGTGGGCGGCGGCGAGGTGTGGCACGATTTCGTGCAATGGGCTGTATCGCAGGACTTTGGCGGCGTGGAAAACATGAGCCTGATACCAGGTTCCGTGGGCGCCGCACCCGTACAGAATATCGGCGCCTATGGAGTGGAACTGAAAGACGTATTCGTAAACTTGGAAGCCGTGGACCTGGCCACCGGACGCGCACGGCAATTCAGCCGGCCCGCCTGCCACTTCGGCTACCGCGACAGTTTTTTCAAACGTGAAGGCAAAGGCCGGTACTGCATCACCTCGGTCACCTTTTCGCTCAGCACCCGGCAGCACCGGCTGAATACATCGTATGGCGATATTCATAAAACCCTGGAAAACATGGGCGTACAACACCCCACGTTAGCCGCTATCAGCGAAGCGGTGATTCGTATACGCTCTTCCAAATTGCCCGACCCGGCCGTTATTGGCAATTGCGGCAGTTTTTTTAAAAACCCGGAAACGGACCGCGCGGTGCTGGAACGAATACAAAAAACGCATCCCAACGCGCCGCACTACCCGCTGCCCGACGGCCGCGTCAAAATACCCGCCGGCTGGCTCATCGAACAATGCGGCTGGAAAGGAAAACGGGTGGGCAATACCGGCTCCTATGAAAAACAAGCGCTGGTGCTGGTCAATTACGGCGGCGCTACCGGCCAGGAGGTGAAAGCCCTGGCCCTGGCCATCATAGAATCGGTGGAAAAAAGTTTTGGGGTACGGTTGGAGGCGGAGGTGAATATGATCTAAGGGGTTTCTGGTTTGAGGGTTTGAGGGTTACTGGTTGCCGCTAACCAGTAACCCTCAAACCCTCCAACCAGTAACCCCTTAAAAAAAAAGCCATCCCGTCTTTCCGACAGAATGGCACAACATAACCATGAAAACAATTAACCAATCAAATGCTAAGCCCTTTCTAAGGACTTATTGATTTCAAAAAATCGTGCCAAAAAGTGTGGGAAAGCCTGGGGCAAAAGTTAAATAGGGATCAAATATGTCAATATATTCCCTACTCCTCCGGCCGCAGCGGCACATCCACCGGATCCACCAAGGGGTTTTCGCGCAGATAACGCTCCGGCGGCGCCTCGTAAGGCAATTCTTTCGGCACGTACATGTGATACATCCGCGGTGCGCAGGACCGGAGATAAAACGCCGTGACTAAATAAAATACCGACAGGAGCAGCGCTACGCCTGCCCAGCCCGGCAGCGGCTGAAATGCCGCCGGCGTTGCGGGCAACAGTTCGGGCGTATCCATTCCGTCGGTTCCGGCGCTCAAGAGGTGCTTTTCTTCCAGCCAGTTGCGCCGGAGTTCTTCCACCGCCACCCGCAACTCGGTCACTACTTGCAGGAAAGCCTCATCTTCCTCTTCTTTCTTTTTCCTTTCCGTCAGGCTGAGCGGTCCGCCCAATACCGGAAATCCGGACAGGCGCGATTGTTCTTTCCACAAAGATGGCGACAATAAAACCGG
Organism: Bacteroidota bacterium; assembly: GCA_963169325.1. Taxonomy (GTDB): domain Bacteria; phylum Bacteroidota; class Bacteroidia; order Chitinophagales; family Saprospiraceae; genus M3007. Next base: position 44,557 of record CAUJEY010000295.1, on the reverse strand, counting down.
GAAAATTCGCACCAGCCGCTTGCTTTTTTTGCTGTAACGCTCTGCGGCGCGGGGCACTTCTTCCTGCTCGATGTACGGCGTACTCAACGAATTATAGCTGACGAGAAAAAGGTAAATGTGCGCCTGTTCCAGCCGGTTGAGCGACAGTTCCCAATCCAGCGGATAACGCAACATCGAGCCCGGGGGCTGCTGGGAGTGGTATAAAAATGGGACGGATTTAGCCGGGTCGGCGTACCATAAGCGCAACGCATATCGCTCTTCCAGCGGCTTGAGCCACTTCAGCAGTTTGTCCAGATACGGCTTGTCCGCAGGAGCGTAAGAAATATATAAACGCAGCATGGTAATGGGATTTTGGCCGGTTTGCGCTACAAATATAATCAATTTTCAGGGGGCCGTGGAGGTTTTTGCGGGTTTACAAGGATTATGGGGCTCAAAAGGAGTAACGAAAGGGGCTAAATTCATTCGTGATTAACATCATCTCCCCCCCTGATTAAGGTCATCTGTCACCCTGTGGAGTGCCCCGACCTTGCGCCCGGTTTTGGAGGAAATGTGGATTAAATGTGGTCAATGTGGTCAATGTGTTTCAAATGTGGTTAATGTGGCCAATGCCCCGAAACCAGAAACCTTCAAACTTTCAAACCCCCAAACCTCTACCCCCCCAAACCTCTAAACCCCCAAACCCTCCAACCTAAATCATTCTATTATGGAAATAATCTTTTTGCTCATTCTGATCAGCCTTATCGTAGCGGCGGGGTTTCTGGGAGCCTACTTGTGGGCGACTAAATCCGGCCAGTTCGACGATGATTATACGCCTTCCGTGCGTATGCTTTTCGACGACGAACTCATTGAAAATCAAAACAAACCCGCAGAGGGTACACAACAGCAAACGAAATCCGCAACTCAGCACTAACAACTTATGAGCCGCATCGAACAATTTCAGTACGACAACCGCATTGTGCGGGCGTTTGGGATGGCCTCCTTTATTTTTGGGATCGTTGGTATGCTGGTCGGCCTGATTCTGGCCTTCCAACTGATTTATCCAGCCCTCAACCTGAGCCAGTACGGCATCCCGATCACAACTTTTGGGCGCCTGCGCCCCTTACACACCAATGCCGTAATTTTCGCTTTTGTGGGCAACGGGATATTTATGGGCGTTTATTACTCCCTCCAGCGCCTGCTCAAAGCCCGCATGTTCAGCGATACCCTGTCGTGGATCCATTTCTGGGGCTGGCAAGTGATTATTCTTTGCGCAGCCGTTTCGCTGCCAATGGGGATTACGACCAGCAGTGAGTATGCCGAATTGGCCTGGCCGATCGACCTGCTCATCACCCTCATCTGGGTCGTTTTCGGGATCAACATGTTTGCCACCATTATTAAACGCCGGGAAAACCACCTGTACGTGGCTATCTGGTTTTACATCGCCACCTGGATCACGGTTGCCGTGTTGCACATTGTACGCAGTTTTGAACTTCCGTACTCGCTCTTCGGCAGTTATACACTATTTTCCGGCGTTCAGGACGCGTTGGTGCAATGGTGGTACGGGCACAACGCCGTGGCGTTCTTCCTGACCACCCCTTACCTCGGCATGATGTATTATTTCCTGCCGAAAGCCGCCAACCGCCCGGTATACTCCTACAAACTCTCCATCATCCACTTCTGGGCCCTCATCTTCATTTACATCTGGGCCGGCCCGCACCACTTGTTGTATTCATCCATGCCCGACTGGGTGCAATCGCTCGGTACCGTGTTCTCCATTATGCTTATTGCTCCCTCCTGGGGCGGTATGCTGAACGGTTTGCTCACTCTGCGCGGCGCCTGGGACCGGGTACGGCAGGATCCCGTGTTGAAATTTATGGTGGTAGCCGTCACCGCTTATGGTATGGCCACCTTCGAAGGGCCGATGCTTTCGATAAAAAGCGTGAACGCCATCAGCCACTTTACCGACTGGACTATCGCCCACGTACACGTCGGCGCGTTGGGTTGGAACGGTTTCCTGACCTTCGGCGTCCTGTACTGGCTGTGGCCGCGCATGTACCGCACCGAGCTGTTCTCCGTAAAACTGGCCAACATCCACTTCTGGACCGGTACCCTGGGTATCCTGTTCTATGCCGTCCCGATGTACTGGGCAGGCTGGACGCAGAGCCTGATGTGGAAAGAATTCACCCCGGAAGGCACGCTTGCCTGGGGCAACTTCCTGGATACCGTTACACAGATCATCCCCTTGTATGCCATGCGCGCCTTCGGTGGAACGTTGTTCTTCACGGGTACTATTATCGGCGTCTACAACCTGTGGAAAACGGCATCACAGGGGAATTTCTTAGCCAATGAAGCCGCCGAAGCGCCTGCCCGTGTACCGCACCTGGCCCCGGCAGCCGGCGACCACTGGCACAAATGGATCGAACAACGGCCCATCCAGATGTTGATATTCAGCGCCATCGCGATCTCCATAGGTGGTATCGTACAGATATTCCCGATGGTGTTCATCGAAAGCCAGGTACCTAAAATTTCCAGTGTCATGCCCTACACGCCGCTGGAACTCTCGGGCCGCGATATTTATATCCGGGAAGGTTGTGTCGGCTGTCACTCACAACAGGTCCGGCCTTTCCGCAGCGAAACGGAACGTTATGGCGAATACTCCAAATCGGGCGAATATATCTACGACCGCCCGTTCCTCTGGGGTAGCAAACGCACCGGCCCCGACCTGATGCGCGAAGGCGGTAAATATCCCGACAGCTGGCACTACAACCACATGATCGACCCACGCAGCATGTCGCCCGGATCCATCATGCCGCAATATCCGCAACTGGCCGACAACCAACTCGACCTCAGCCTGCTACCGGCCAAAATCACCGCGCTGCGCAAACTGGGCACTCCTTATCCGAAAGACTTTGAAAACAAAGCAATCGGTGAGGCCCGCGCTCAGGCAAAACGAATCGCCAACAGTCTGAAAGAACAAGGCATCAAAGACGAGGGCATGGAAGACAAAGAAATGATGGCCATCATCGCTTATCTCCAACGCCTGGGAACCGATATCAAAGCGCAAAAAACAAACTAAAACCGGTAGACGATGGACGATGGACGGTAGACGGTAGACGGCAATATGTACCCACCGTCAACCGTCAACCGTCCACCGTCCACCGTCAACCGTCCACCGTCAACCGTCAACCGTTAAAACTCATGTATAAATACCTGCTTCAATCCGTAGATGGCATCCAGTGGTTCGGCATAACGGCCCTGCTGATCTTTTTCGGAACATTCTGCTTCGCGCTGGTGCGCGTCTTTTTCAGCAAAAACAGCAACCTGGACAAAATCGCCCGTTTGCCGTTGGAAGACTGATTCAGCAGGCAGTGGGCAAAGGGCAGTAGGCCCCGTCCACCGTCAACCGTCCACCGTCCATTGACTATCAAAACTTTTCGAACAATGAAATTCGCCAAATATCTCTTCATTTTTCTTTTAATGGGTTGGGGCGCAACCTTGTGGGGTCAAACCGTGGAAACCGCCGCCGCAGCGCCTGCCGCGGAGCAACTCCCACGCCTCATGACGTACGTGCTGGCCATTACCGGAGCCGTACTGTTTATCGTCGCCATGTTTTATGTGGTAACAGTGAACCAGTTCCTGTACAAACGGGTGTTGGACCTGGAAGCCGCCAAGTCGGGGGTTACGCTGCCCGATGAAACCCCGCTTGCCGCGGCGCCTGCCGGCGAAAGCTTCCTGACGACCCTCCGCAAAAAATACTGGGAGGATGCCGTGCCGATCGATCGCGAGGAAGAAATTCTGTCGCACCACGATTTTGACGGTATCCGCGAACTAGACAACCGGCTGCCACCATGGTGGGTCAATATGTTTATCCTGACCATCATCTGGGCCGTCTTTTATATGTACTACTACCACTGGGGAGGCAATGGTCCGTCGTCGTCGGAAGAGTATAAAATGGAAATTGAGCAGGCAAAAAAGCAGCAGTCTATTGCGCTGGCCGGCAAAGCCAATGCTGTGGATGAATCCAACGTGACGGCACTCACCGAAAGCAGCGACTTGGGCGAAGGCGAACTCATTTTCAAAAATACCTGCGCGGCGTGCCACGGCCCAAAAGGCGAAGGCACCGTAGGCCCCAACATGACCGATGAATACTGGATTCACGGCGGCGGTATCAAAAACATTTTCAAAGTAATCAAATACGGGGTGCCCGACAAAGGCATGATTTCCTGGCAAAGCCAACTGAGCGCCGGCGACATGCAAAAGGTCGGCTCTTATATCCTGACCTTGCAGGGTACCAACCCGCCTAACCCGAAAGCCCCGCAAGGGGAAATTTGGAAAGAGGAAGCGACTCCGGTTGATTCAACTGGAACGAAATAAATCCGGGCGTTATTCAAAACATGAAACGACGGTTAGAGGGGAACGTAATCCTTTCTGGCCGTCTTATTTTACAAATTGAGACAAATCCGGAAACGATCTGATAGTAGTCATCCGCAAGACTCCGGCATCCCCGGAAATTGCATACAATTTGCACAGAAGTGTAAAATCTATGACAAGCAAAGACAACAACAGGGATCAGTTTATAGAAGACACCGAAGCGTTTCGGGATCAGATTGCCACGGTAGACCAGGAGGGTAAACGAATTTGGATTTATCCGAAAAAACCTTCTGGGCGTTTCTACCGGGCGCGCACCTGGGTCAGTTTCGCCTTTTTGGCACTTTTCCTGGTGATGCCTTTTATCAAGGTGAATGGCGAGCAGTTTTTATTGTTCAACATCCTGGAACGGAAATTTGTATTGTTCGGGTTACTTTTCACCCCGCAGGACTTCCACCTGTTCGGATTGGCCACCCTGACTTTTATCGTTTTTGTAATTCTTTTTACCGTGGTGTACGGCCGTCTCTTTTGCGGCTGGATTTGTCCGCAAACGATTTTTATGGAAATGTTTTTCCGTAAAATCGAATACTGGATAGAAGGCGACGCCAACGAACAACGCCGGCTGGACAAGGCGCCCTGGACGCCGGACAAAATGCGCAAAAAAGCCCTTAAACACACCATCTTTTTTGTCATTGCCGTGGTGGTGGCCAATTATTTCCTCGCCTATATTATAGGCATGGACGCGGTGATTCAAATCATCCGGGAACCCATGTCGACACATACGGGTGGATTTATCAGCATGTTGGTCTTTTCGGGCGCCTTTTACCTGGTTTTTTCCCGCCTGCGCGAACAGGTATGCACCACGATATGCCCCTACGGCCGCCTCCAAGGCGTATTGCTGGTAAAAGAATCCATCGTGGTGGCCTACGACCATGTCCGCGGCGAGCCACGCGGTAAATTGCAAAAACACAAGCAAGAACCGGCTACCGGCAGCGAGACGAGCGCACCCGCCACCAACCCCGTGGAACAAATCCGGATGGCGGTTGGGCAGGCTACTCAAACAGCTGAAACGGCTCCTCACGGCGATTGTATCGACTGCAAACTTTGCATAGCCGTATGCCCGACCGGCATCGATATCCGCAACGGCACCCAACTGGAATGCGTCAATTGCACCGCCTGTATTGATGCCTGCGATTACATCATGGATAAAGTCGAGCGCCCGCGGGGCCTCATTCGGTACGACTCCATGAGCGGTATCGAAACCCGCCAACGCAAAGTTTTAACCCCACGCGTTTGGGGCTACACCGGCGTACTGCTCGCCCTGATTATCATTGATATACTGCTCCTCGCCAACCGGGGCGTCGTTGAAACCATTATTCTGCGCTCCCCCGGACAACTTTACCAGGAAAAAGACGAAACACACCTCACGAACCTGTACACCTACATCATTATCAATAAATCGACGACCGACCTGCCGGTGAAATTACACTTAGTTTCTCCGGAGGGGAAAATTCAATTGGTTGGAAACGAAGCCGGCACCGTCGCGAAAGGCGCCAAAGCACAAGGTGCGTTTTTTGTGGAATTGTCCACCTCGGCGATTGAAGGCCGCACAACCCCCATTGTCATCGAAGTCCTGTCGGACGGTAAAAAAATAGACGAAGTAAAAACCAATTTTATGGGACCGGGAGGGCGGAGGCGGTAGGCAGGAGGCAGTGGGCGGTAGGCGGTAGGCGGTAGGCAGTGGGCAGTAGGCAGTTGGCGGTAGCAAAATCATCAAATCAACAAATAAAATTATTCACGCTATGAAATTCAATTGGGGAACCGGAATTGCGCTCGTATATGGCGCGTTTGCCCTGATCATGGTTGGGGTTGTGATTCGTTCGCAGCAACATGATCCGGGCTTGGTCAGCAAGGACTATTACAACCTTGACCTGAACTATCAGGAGCATTTTGATAAAAAACAAAACACCGCCAATCTGCCCGATATGCTGGAGGTTCGTTATGATGCCGTCCGGAAGGTTATTCGGCTGCAATTTCCGGCCAAAGTCGGCACACCGGCCGGCGCCATCAAATGTTACCGGTCGGCAACCGCGAAAGACGACTTCAACCTGGATGTTCAAACAAACCCGGAAGGCGTCATGGAAATACCGGCCGGCCAACTGACCAAAGGGCTCTGGCATCTTGAAATAGACTGGCAAGCCAACGGCACGAAGTATTTTAACGAAGCCCTTGTAACCGTCACGCATGCTTAAAAAAGTTTGAAGTTCGGAGTTTGAAGTTCGGAGTTCGAAGTTTGAAGTTCGAACTCCGAACGTCAAACTCCGAACTTCGAACTTCAAACTCCGAACTTCGAACTTCAAACTAAAAATGCTTTATACCGCTTTTTTACTCGGACTTGCCGGTAGCCTGCACTGTGTAGCCATGTGCGGGCCGCTGATGTTGGCACTGCCGCTCGACGGTACTGCCCGCAGACGGGTATTGGGGCAAACCCTGCTGTATCAGGCCGGGCGAATCGGCGCTTATGGCGTGTTGGGTGTGTTGTTCGGCTTGCTGGGGAAAGGCATTGCGTTGGCAGGTTTTCAGCAGGGCCTGTCGGTCGTAGCCGGAGGGCTGATGTTGGTTGCGGCTATTTTTACGGTTCAATGGGAGCGCGCGGCACTGACAGTCCCCGGTATGCAGCCGCTCACCCGTTGGGTACAACGCCGGATCGGAATACTGCTTCGGCAGCACCCCCGGGGCGCCGCCCTTGGTGTCGGCGCACTCAACGGTTTATTGCCCTGCGGCCTGGTTTATGCTGCTGTGGCCGGCGCGATCAGCATGACCAGCGGCTGGAGCGGCGGCGCTTTTATGATATTGTTCGGAGCCGGCACCCTGCCCCTGCTCCTCACCCTGATGCTCACCGGACAACGATTCGGTCCGGCCTGGCGCGCCCGCTTCCGGCTCGCTCAACCCATTCTCCTGGCCATCGCCGGCATGCTGTTGCTCTCGCGCGGATTGCACCTCGATTTGTCTCTGTTCGAGTCGGCTGTGCCTAAAGCGTTGCCGGATTGCCATTAAGGCTTGTTTTCCAAAAATGCTTTTATCTTTGGTCTTTTAATATTGTTCCACCGATTACACCCGGAACTCAAATTATGAGACTATCCCTGCTGATTATTGCCCTCTTGCCCCTTTTTTCCACCGTTACATTTGCCCAGGCAACATTTGAAAAAGCAGACGCCCGCGCCGACACTTTCGGCCTGTCGTACACCGATGCCGCCGAACTGGCCCGCCAGTTGACGTCGCCTTTTAAAACGGAAACAGAAAAAGCACGGGTTATTTACACCTGGATTGCCCGCCACATCCGCTACGACTGTGAAAAATTCAAACACCCGGAAACGGTGCGTTTCTCCGGCCAAAAGGCCGACGACCTGAAACAACAACAGGAAAAATGGGAGGCCGAGCAAATCCGGCAGACCCTGCGAAAAAAAAGGGGCGTTTGCGAAGATTACAGCCGTTTGTTCAAATCTATGTGTGATGCCGCGGGTTTGGAAGCTGCCGTCATCACAGGCTGGGGGCGTTCGTTTTATCAACCTTTCCGCAAATTACCTAAAAAACCGAACCATGCCTGGAATGCCGTAAAAATAGACGGCCAGTGGCGCCTGGTCGATGTGACCTGGGCTGCCGGTTATACGGACGAGCGGATAAAAAAATTCACCGCCTATTTTCAACCCGGCTACTTTTTCACCCCGCCCGACCGGTTCGTGGAAGACCACCTGCCCCTGGAGGAAAGATGGCAACTCTCGCCCTGCCTGATCAGCAGAGAAGCTTTCCCGCTGACTGCCTGGTCCAACTCCGCACAAAAAGAGTACCCGATCGATGATTATTGGCCAAAATCCGGAAAACTGCTCCCACAAGATCGCCAGATGGAAATTTGTATAAAATTCGTCCAAACCCCGCCGGTGCTTGTCGTGGCCTCTAACAATTCCCTCGCACTCGATTTTCAGCAAACCATCGAGGACGATTTTATCGTGCTGCGTTTTAAAGCGCCCGCCCGGGGCGAAGTGGGAGTGTACGGGGGCGCAGATAAAAAAGGAAAAAAAGAGTGGTTGTTGCGGTATGCCTATTAACCAAACAGACCGTAAAATCTGTTCACAATTTTCTTACCTCTTTAGAAAACAACGTTTTCGTGTACAAACCATAACGGTTTGTAAAACAATTCATTGTAATGTTTTTTGTTGAAGCAAAATGGTTTAAAAAACCCGTTTTGTGGTAAAAATGGCGTAAAAACTGTACTGGCCCCGCAAGGGCCGGGGGTAGCACATTTGTCTCAGGTTTTAAACAAAGCCGCTGAGCACAAATTCATTTTCTATCACAAAAACATTACATGATGAAATCGTTGTTGAAATTTTCCATCCTCGCAGCCCTGCTGACAACCATCTGGATCGGCTGCAAAAAAGACGAACCCGAAACCAATACCGATGAAAATCTCATCGCTTTTCTGGACGGTAACTCCGGAACCCTGTACGTCACGGCAGACCAACTGCAAAACATTCTGGCCTTGTATGGCGCCGAGCCGGCCGACCCAAGTGGCGAACAAGGTATTTATTTTATGAACGGATTTGCGCCCGACGGCGCCCCGGTGCCGATCCTCTTTCAGGTAAAACCGGCGATTCCGGACGAAATTTACCGGCAGTTCACTGCCTTTTGGAATGACTCCGACAATGGTAAAAAGCCCAGTTCGAAAGTGGAGGCAGGCCAAAAATGCGGGAAGGAAGTGACTAAGAAAAAATCCAGTTGCAAAAAAGAAACCAGTGCCGACGGCACAAATTACTATGAACGAACCGAATACATGGGCGCCGACGGCAATATTAAATATACTGTTTGCCAAAAAGGTATCGCTACCGATCAATGCCCCATGTGGTACACTGTAATCGGCCATGAGCGCCAGTATGCCTTTGAAGATTGTGACGGTTTGCCAACCGGTGAACGGGCGATTTACGAATATACCTGCCGTTGATTAAATAAGCGATTTTAAATTAAAAACCTCCCGATAAACATCGGGAGGTTTTTAATTTAGTCAAATCCTTCGTAATATGTTCTGTACATCTACTGCTCCAACTTGCGCATTTATAAATTCATGTTCATTTCTGTAAATGGAACAGTAAAGGGGTAGTATAAAATTGATTTTAAAAAAATCAATTTTATACTACCCCTTTACTGTTCCATTCCCCCTTAGCTCTTCACTTCCTCAAACTCCACATCCTGGGTATCGCCAGCCTTGGCGCTACCGTCGCCGCCCGCGGGGCCGCCGGTTGCAGAACCGTAAGGGTTCTCGGCAGCGCCGCCGTTGGCCGACTGGGTGGCCTGGTACATTTCCTGACTGGCTGCGTTCCAGGCGGCAGTGAGGGCTTCGGTTGCCGTGTCGATACGGCCGAGGTCCTCTGCTTTATGGGCGTCGCGCAGGTCGCTGAGGGATTTTTCAATATTCTCTTTGTGGTTGGCCGGCACCTTGTCGCCGAATTCGCGCAATTGTTTTTCCGTTTGGAAAATCAGCGAATCGGCCGTATTGAGTTTTTCAACCCGTTCGCGGGCCTGGCGGTCGGTTTCAGCATTGGCGGCGGCTTCGGCCTTCATACGGGCGACTTCCTCTTTCGAGAGACCCGTGCTGGCTTCGATCCGGATATTCTGTTGTTTACCGGTGCCTTTGTCCATCGCGGTTACCGACAAGATACCATTGGCGTCGATATCGAAGATCACGTCGACCTGCGGTACGCCGCGCGGGGCCGGTGGGATACCGTCGAGGATAAACCGACCGACGGAGCGGTTATCGCGGGCCATTGGGCGTTCGCCTTGCAACACGTGGATTTCCACTTGTGGCTGGTTGTCGCTGGCCGTGGAGTATGTTTTCGACTTTTTCGTCGGCACAGTCGTATTGGCTTCGATAACCACGTCGTACACGCCACCCATCGTTTCGATACCGAGCGACAGCGGGGTCACGTCGAGCAACAGCACGTCGTTTACGGTGCCGCTGAGTACGCCGCCCTGAATAGCAGCGCCTACGGCCACCACTTCGTCGGGGTTAACGCTTCTGTTCGGCTTTTTGCCGAAGAACTGCTCTACGGCTTCCTGGATGCGCGGGATACGGGTAGAACCGCCCACGAGAATGATCTCATCCACTTCCGCGGCTTTCATACCGGCATCCTGAAGGGCTTTGCGGCAGGGCTCCAGGGTACGTTGTACCAGGCTATCGACCATTTGCTCGAAACGCGAGCGGCTGAGTTTTTTAACCAGGTGCTTGGGTACGCCTTCGATGGCGGTGACATACGGCAGGTTAATTTCCGTTTCCTGGCCGGCCGAAAGTTCGATTTTGGCTTTCTCCGCCGCTTCTTTCAGGCGCTGGAGGGCCATAGGATCTTTGCGGAGGTCTACGTGTTCTTCGCGTTTAAATTCTTCAGCCAGCCATTCGATGATCACGTGGTCGAAGTCGTCGCCACCCAGGTGGGTATCACCGTTGGTGGATTTTACTTCAAAAACGCCGCCGCCGAGTTCGAGGATCGAAATATCGAAGGTACCGCCGCCGAGGTCATACACGGCGATGGTCATGTCCTTATGGCGTTTGTCGAGGCCGTAAGCCAGGGCAGCAGCCGTGGGTTCGTTCACGATCCGTTTCACATCGAGACCTGCGACTGCGCCGGCTTCTTTGGTGGCCTGGCGTTGGGAGTCGTTGAAGTAAGCCGGCACAGTGATCACGGCTTCGGTGACGGTTTCGCCGAGATAATCTTCGGCTATTTTTTTCATTTTCTGCAACACCATTGCAGAAACTTCCTGTGGCGTGTATAACCGCCCGTCTATGTCGACGCGGCAGGTATCATTGTCGCCGCGTACCACTTTATATGGCATACGAGCGGCTTCTTCGCTGCGCTCACTAAAACGCATGCCCATGAAGCGTTTGATGGAAGATACTGTACGTTTCGGGTTGGTGATGGCCTGGCGTTTGGCAGGAGCGCCGATTTTGCGCTCGCCGTTGTCCAGAAAACCAACCACCGAAGGAGTGGTGCGGGCGCCTTCGTCGTTGGCAATCACCAGCGGTTCATTGCCGACCATGACGGCCACGCAGGAGTTGGTTGTACCTAAGTCAATGCCGATAATTTTTCCCATGTCTAAATTTTACTTGATTTGAAGGTTTCTGGTTTGGAGGTTTCTGGTTTGGAGGTTTCTGGTTTGGAGGTTTCTGGTTTGAAGGTTTCTGGTTTGAAGGTTTCTGGTTTGAAGGTTTCTGGTTTGAAGGTTTCTGGTTTGAAGGTTTCTGGTTTGAAGGTTTCTGGTTTGAAGGTGGGTGGGTTTCACCGTCCACCGTCCACCGTCTACCGTCTACCGTCCACCGTCTACCGTCCACCGTCTACCGTTTTTATCAATGAATGTGCCACGCAGGGAAAACCTGACGGATTGACAGTTAACCTCGATTTGAAGGTGTTTTTTTGGCAGAAATAGTATAACGGGCTGACAATGCGGCGGGAGCAAAATGTGGAATAAATGTGGTCAATGTGTTTTAAATGTGGGCAATGTGGGCAATGTGGGCAATCTGGGCAATCTGGGCTGTCCGCTCTACGCACCCGCTGTGCCCCGCTACGTTTGTCTGTTTGTGGAAACCTGTCCGCTCTACGCACCCGCTGCGCCCCTCTGTCGGTCTACGGGGGAAACTGCGTAAGATCCCTCCGTAGAGCAGACGGTTTTTTAGATTGCCAAACGCAGAGGGGCGTAGCGGTATTCAAGTCTGCCAAAGTGCTAAAATACTTCCCGCCCATTGCGGCAGATGTTTTTCATCTCTATCGTACAGCGAAGGATTGTCTACATTATCGCTTGCACAGGGTTTCACTTTAGTAAACAACATAGGGTTCGAAGCCTAAGCGTTTGAAAAAATCGGAAATAAGCAACAGATAATCGTATTGCGATGTGGGGCGAATTTTCAATTCGCCTACACTACGGGCGAATTATTTAATCCCCTCCGTAGCGTAGGCGAATTAATCCCGAAACCTCGGGACGCCCCACATACCCCTACCGCAACACCGTCACATCCCCCGAAAACACCTCCGACTCGCCATCCACAAACCGTACCACAGCCTGCCATACGTACACGGCGGGGTTCACCGCATGCCCGCGGAAATTGCCGTCCCAACCCAGCGATTCATCATTGGGTTGGAAACTTTTCCGCTCATAAACCTGGTTGCCCCAGCGGTCGAAGAGCAGCAGCGACTCGATTTCGGCCACCCCCCGGCCGTACAGCAGGAACATATCGTTGACCCCGTCGCCGTTGTTTAGCCTGGATTTCATTTCGGTTTCCCAAATTTTTTAAAAGTGCGCAGGAAAGGTTATTTTTGTTGAAAATTTAAAAACACGAAATCATGAGCAACCGAGCGCAAATTTTTTACCTGCTGGAAAATATCCCGGACGAATTGCTGGATGAATTGAAAAACTGGTTGCAGGATTTCATGTCAAAACACGGCTTGAGTGATATTGCGGATGACGGTTCTTTCAATGACCAGGAAAAACGTGAATTGATTCGACGTTGGGAAAAATACCTGGAAAAACCGGGCGAAAGCATGAGTTTGGAGCAACTTAAAGATAGAATGCGCAAAAAACATGGCATATAATTTCATCATACAACCCGAAGCACTGGGCGATTTGGATGAAATTCTTGAATGGTACAACCGGGGTTCTGCCAAAACGGGAGCGCGATTTTTGAATGAGTTTTACCGCCATAGCGATTTGCTTTGCCAAACACCCCGAATGTGCCGAAAATCATTCTTCCAGTTTCGAAAATGGCCGCTCAAAATCTTCCCCTACTACATCGTTTACACCATTGACGATGTGGGCAAACGATTCGTTGTTTTTGCCGTTTGGCACAAAAAGCGCGGGTATTTTGAATTAAAAGAGCGCCTTAGGTCGGGGTGAAGCGGTATGTAGAAAGGGTTATGGAGATTTGTCAGGAGGCGAGTTAGATTCGCGCTAGGTTCACATTGTTAATGCCTAAAGTTTAGTCTTTAGATCGTTGGGCGTTTGTGTTTTTGAGATTAGGTAGGGAGTTGTTGGGTAGGAAAGATGTCTTGTACTTAATTTGTTACCATCAGGGTGACCTAATTTTTCCTTTAATTTCTGAAATGTAAGGTTTGCAGCGTTAGCAAAGCAGATGACCGAGTTTAAAGGTTGGCCTCTAAAAAGCATGTATGCCCAAAGATAACATCTTGTAAGTTTATCTTTGAAAAGGTTGATATTTTCAAAGGTTGCATCTCGGAGGGTTGCCCATTGGAGTTCGGCCTTCCTAATTTATGTTGAGGTATGAACATTGGTTATCAGAACCGTTAGCATTCGTTAGGGGCTGTTAATATTGGTTTTATTATGTGTACCTTTAACTATTATTATCTAAAGTTCTAAAGCTTAAATCCAGAATGAGTGAGAAACTAATGTCAGCTAAAAAGGCAATTGATCTACATCTCCAACCGCTCCGAGAAGAAAATGGGAAATGGAAGTTTTCTGCTTTTACTGCTGCGTTGAGAGACGCAAGAGAAATGACGGGCCGTAGCCCAGACACGGGAGAAAAATTTGACAGAAATCATGGAAGCTGGCTTGGAACAATGGGTTATCTAGCGCTTTTAGACCAAATAGGCAAATGCTTTAAGCCCATTGAAAAAGCATCAATTACTGAGGTACGGCCAATAGTTAAGGCATTGACATATTTTACTGACCTTAATATTCAGGAGATTGACTCAATTTATGCATTACGGTGCTCGTTTGCACACGATTTCAGCCTGTTCAACATACCTACTAACCCAAATGCCCACTCACTGTTTCATTATTTTTTAGTAACGCAAGGTATTAAGGGGCGGCTTATTTTACTTCCTACCCAAAGATGGGATGGAAACCATGAAAACAAAACCCAGAACAATCAGACGTGCATTAACCTTGAGCTACTTGGTGATTTGGTGGAATCTGTTTGTGTGAAGATTCAAGAACTTGCGAATTCTGATGAGTTGGAAATTATCTTGCCAGAGGGTTCTGATGAATTAATTTACAGGTATTCTTTTTGGTCTCAAAAAGGATGAGGTTTTCGCTTTTAATAAATATGTTTTGGACGTTGTCGAAATCAATGCGGCCTGCTAGGTCATAGGGTAGTGGTTGTTTGCCGCTGTACTTTGCCGAGCCTCTACTTTGCCCGTTCGTTTGCATCGGCCAAAGTGGTTCGAGTAATCACTTTACTCAAACTCAGATGGTAAAATTTTGACAGATGGGCTTGGAGGCAAGGAACCAGATTGCGAAGTCTCTACCGATGGGTCAGTTGGCCAAAACTCAGACTTAAAAACTGATGCCAACAACTGAAGTTTCGAATCAGGTAGTGACCATTGTATTTCTCAACACAGTGGTCGAACTCATCAGGGTGAGCCAGACTCATCAATTGTGCAAAAACGTACTTGCCTTTGTTCATCGCTGCTCTCGTTTGAGCGACGAAGGTTGAAGTTGGGGATCAAATTTAAACCGTTCACAACTTAAAACCTTTGTAAGAAATTGAATTTCAATAAATTATACCACCTTTCAAGTTTTTTAACCGGACACTACTGAAACCAAATGCCGTTTTTCCTGGCAAATACGAAAAGGTGTCGCTATGGGCTGTCCCACTTTGTGCTAATATATCGAGCATACAGAATTTTGTCGGGTAGCACGAGATATAGTTTAATCATAGTAATCATCCTCAGCATCATCTAATTCTAAGAACCAGTCGTAACTATTATTAGAAGCAATATCTGTATAGGCTTTATATGCTTTAGCAACCGAATCAGCAGCAGCTACATAGTTAGTATACGCATCTTGTGCCAAAATCATCTTTTCCATGTAAGCACTGTAAAGATCATTAGCACCTTGGGCGGCTGTTTTGACTTCGTATGTGAGCTTCTTAGCGTGGCTCCAAAGCAAACTAATGATTTCATTATCTGAACCCGAAATATGTGTATTATTGTCCCAGACAGTACCTTCAACGTAACTAGCATGGGAGTCTGCCTCAGAAGCCTTGTGCCCCAAACAAGCAACATTGTAAACGGATTCATTTGTTTTTCTTTCTGCATCTTCGGCATCTGTTTTGGCTAAAGTAAAATCTTTATATGCCCTCTGCATAGCATTGAGCATTTCAATGTAATACACATAGGCAGATACAGCCTTAGCATCTTCTAAATCCATTGGATAACCTTTAAAATTAGACTCATAAGCTTTTTTTGCCGAAGCAACTTTTTCTTCAAAAGAGTTATAGGCTGATAAAATAGTCTTGGCTTTTTCTATATCCATGTCTGTTTCATCAAGTACAGATTTAAATGTATTTTGTGCCACATTAATTTTTTGAACGTACTCGTCATAGGCGGCAGTAAC
Organism: Bacteroidota bacterium; assembly: GCA_963169325.1. Taxonomy (GTDB): domain Bacteria; phylum Bacteroidota; class Bacteroidia; order Chitinophagales; family Saprospiraceae; genus M3007. The sequence goes on along the minus strand of CAUJEY010000295.1, from coordinate 28,819 downwards.
ATGTTCCTTAAAGCACCAAATATTTTTGGAATAGTAGGCTTGTACTTCAGCAGCAATTTTTTCGATACATGTAGCAAACGCGACTATTTTTTTTATTTTTTCAATGTCTATTTCAGAGCCTCCAACAGTAGTCTTAAAGGTCTCTTCTGCTACAGAAATTTTCTCAATGTATGCCGCATAGGCATCTGCAATGGGCTTAGCGAATTCAAGGTTTTTATTAATCATTGAGGATGTTGTTTCGTTATAAAGACGCCAAAATCTTTCACATTTAGTCCGGTTAAAACTTTTAACTCATTTGGATCATATTTCGTGCCAATCGAAATTTATCATCTAATTTCATCGTCGGAACAGCCTCGTATGCAGCGTCATTACTACCATTTTAATGGCAATAAGAGTTTATTATCAGAATACGTTTCGGCCCTGTGGCAGCATTTCCATAATTACCCAGCAACCTTCAAATGTGTTTGATTCTTGAGCAAATCTGCGAAGTGTAGCGCATTCATCTTCCGTCAATGGCTATATATTGCATAAAGTGCCGTTCGGTAATATATTCGGTTATTTTCATCAGGGCAACAGCGGGCACCCTGCCCCGGTAAATATTGGTGACAATCGAACGGCGGGCAACGTGCGTAGTCAGTTTTTCCCACTTTTCTAAAACCTCTTCGTTTCGCTTACCGCCCGTGGTACTGGCAACAATCATTTTTCCGGTCATCCCAGGAAGATGCCCCAATTCCTTTAGATAGTCATTCTTTTTTAGGTGTTTTTTGGGTAGGAAAAGTTGTGCAAGTTTGGCAAATAATAGCAGACTCTAAGATACAATCTTCATTATAGCAACCCAAAAGCAGGTTTTTTCTAAACTGAGTTTGCTATGTTTTATTAGGTTTGACTCTTGCTGGGTCCACCGAAAGTGAAAAAATTCTGTTTTTGGCCGCAAGGCTGAAAGCGGGATTTTTGTTTTATTCAGTAGCGGCAAATTTTTACCTGCGGAAAATATCCCGGACGAATTGTTGGATGAATTGAAAAACTGGTTGCACGATTTCATGTCAAAACACGGCTTGAGTGATATTGCGGACGACGGTTCTTTCAATGATCGTAATGTGTTGTGAGGCGTCCCGAGGTTTCGGGACGCCCCTCAACCACATCACCGCAATACCGTCACATCCCCCGAAAACACCTCCGATTCGCCATCCACAAACCGCACCACAGCCTGCCACACGTACACGGCGGGGTTCACCGCATGCCCGCGGAAATTGCCGTCCCAACCCAACGATTCATCATTGGGCTGGAAACTTTTCCGTTCAAAAACCTGGTTGCCCCAGCGGTCGAACAGCAGCAGCGACTCGATTTCGGCCACACCGCGGCCGTACAGCAGGAACATATCGTTGACCCCGTCGCCGTTGGGTGAAAAAATATTGGGTGCGTACAGGAAGCGGTTGCGGTCTACGCGCACCAAAACGCGGCCCTCGGCCGTGCAGCCGTTCATATCTGTAATGACCAGGGTATAAGCAGTGGGGCGCAGCGGTTTGGCCCAGGGGGCCGGGCAGTCGTCGCAGGACAGACCTTCGGCGGGCGTCCAATGCCAGTCGGCCAGCCCGGCAGCGGGTGGCGTGGTGAGCGGTAAAATCTGCACGGAATCGCCTTGCGGAATCAGGTAAAACTCGGGCAGGGTAACCGATGGGAAAAACGGTGGCAATACCTGCGCTTCGGCCGTGGCAGTGCAGCCCTCGGCGTCTTGTACGATCAACTCATACGTGCCGGGCGCCAGATTGCCGGACACCGAAATGCCCGAAAAACTCTGTCCGCCGTTGAAGGAATACCGGAAAGGCGCCGTGCCGCCGCTAACCGACCCAAACGAAATAGTTCCTTTGGGTTGATGACAATCCGGTTGCGTCAGCGCGGGCTCAAAGGCGGGTAAGGGTATTTCCGTCACGGTGACGGCATCGGAGGCCGTGCAACCGTTGTCCAGATCGGTGACGGTGAGCAGGTACGTGCCGGGCGCATCCACGAGTGGAGCCGGCGTGGTGTTTCCGTTGAGGATATTGCCGTTGGCAGTGCTCCAGGCGAAAGCCAGGGGGCCGGCAGTGCCGCTTTTGCCTTGCAGGATAGTTTGTTCATTGTTGCAGTGCAGCTCGTCCGGCGGACCGGCGTCGGCGTCGGGGGCAACCCTGTCCTCCCCTACCGTGGCGGTGGCCGTCGCGCTGCACCCGTTTTGTTGATTCACCAGCGTAAGAGTATACACTCCGGCGACATCTACCTGCGGGAACAACGTGTTTTGGCCTCCGGCAAAATGCCCGTTGGTGGTTGTCCAGCTGATAGTAATAGTTGGGCCGGTACTGGAGGCGCCGGCATCCAGGGAAACCGTATCCCGAAGGCAGGTGCGCAACAGCGGCGGCGCAATGGCCACTGTTGGCGGCAACGTATTTTGCAAAACAGTTACATTATCGGAGGCAGTACAACCGTTGGCCGCGTCGGTTACCGTCACGATATAAACGCCCGCTGCTTGCACGAGTGGCGTGGCGGAATTGGCGCCCGACACGATTTGCGGACCGGCCCAGACAAAACTCAGGGCGCCGGCCCCGGTAGAACTTGAGCCGTCGAGCAGCACCTGTGTTTGCGCACAGGTGATTGTCGGCGTAACGCCGGCTTCGGCTACAGGAGGTGTAATGTTTTGCGTGGCCGTACTCGTTGTTGTACTGGTACAGCCGTTTTGTTGGTTTTGAACGGTCAAAACATAGATTCCGGGCGCGTCAACGATGGGCATCAGGGTATTTTGCCCGGAAACGAAATGACCGTTAGCCGTCGTCCAAACCGAGGAAAAGTTATTAGTCGGCTGGCTTACGGTTCCACTCAGCGATACTTGTTCGGTTGCGCAGGTGAGCGTGGGCGGCGCCGTGGTTGAAATAATGGGCGGAGTGGTGTCGGTCGTCACCGTGGCGCCGGCGGTGGCGGTACAGCCGTTGGATAAACTGGTTACCATAAGCGTATAAATTCCCGGCAGACTGATAACGGGTGTTGCCGTGGTTCCGCCGGAAACGATCTGGCCGCCGGCCGTTTGCCAAAAATACGCATGGCCGGCTCCGGCCGGCGATCCGCTGAGCGGCAGGGAGGTCACGGCGCAAGTGAGCGTACCCGGCGTGGCAATGCTGACGACGGGCGGGGTAATATTTTCACTAACCGTCACTTGTGCTGTTGCCGTGCAACCATTCGTTCCATTTGTTATACGTAGCGTATATAGGCCGGGCGCATCCACGATCGGGCTGAGCGTATTGCCGCCACTGACGATATTGCCACCGTTGGCGGTCACCCAGGTATGGCTGAAATTGACGCCCGTGCTGCCGAAACCCTGGAGCATCAGTTGGGTGACAGTGCAGGTGAGCGGCCCGGGCATGGTAACGGCCGCGTTTGGCGCACTGGCGTCGTTGAACACCTGTACGGCATCGGAGGCGGTGCAACCATTTACTACGTCGGTTACCAGGAGGGTGTACACACCTGGTGAATCGACCACCGCGGTGAGTGAATTAGCACCCGATACGATATGCCCGCCCGTGCCGGCCGTCCAAAGGTAGGCGGGCGTTCCGGTAACGGTGGCGTTTCCGGTAACGGAGAGGCTGTTGACCGTACAACTCAGGGTGGCGTCCTGTCCGGCATTTGCCGTAGGTTTTATAATGTTTTGCAACACAGCGACGGAGGCTGTATTCGTGCAGCCATTATCCGCATTGGTTACGGAGAGCAAATAGTTGCCGGGTTGATCCACCACAGGCGTGGCGGTATTGGCGCCCGAAACAATATTTCCGCCGCCGCTTACGGTCCATACGGCATTGATACCGGGACCCGGTTCAAGCGCGCCCTGCAAGGTCGTTTGCAACAATACGCAGGTTAGGGTAGATGAGGGACCGGCATCGGCCAGGGGGATCGCGATATCCTGATCGACCCCAACCGAAGCAGTTTGGGTGCAGCCGTTGACGGTATCGGTGACCAAAAGGTCGTATTGGCCCGGCGCATCCACGACAGGCGCAGCGGAAGTTTGCCCCGATACGAATTGCCCGCCCGTCGTTTGCCATTGATAAAGAAAATTCGGGCTGCCGCCGCCGGTGTTCAGTGCGGCGGTGGTTTGTACGCAGGTCAGTTCTGCCGGAGGCAAAATTTGAACCGACGGCAGCGTTTGGTTGGCTGTTACGATGGCGATATCGGTAGTGGAGCAGCCGTTTTGCGGGTTGAGCACGGTCAGGGTATAAGTTCCCGCAGCATTGGTATTTACGGCAGCGCTGTCGGGGTTGCCGGTAAAACTGCCGTTTGGCGTTTGCCAGGAGAATTGCAGGCTGCCGGCGGGTAAACCGGTATTTGCCGACAGGCTATAAACCGGATTTGTACAGGTCAGCAGCCCGTCGGGCCCGGCTTCGGCGGGCGGCGCAGCGATATCCTGACCCACGGTCAGGCTGGTCGTGGCGGTGCAACCGTTCGCGATGTTGGTGATGGTGAGGAAATAATCGCCGGGAGCATCCACGATCGGACTGGGTCCGGCTGCGCCGGAAACGATGTTGCCGCCAATGGTCGTCCAGGTATATTGGAAATTCGGTCCGGCCGACGAACCGGCGGTGCTGATCGTACGCGTCGGGTCTGCGCAGGTGATTACGCCGGGAACGGTCGCCACGGCCACCGGGGTACCGGCTTCGATGGCTACGTCTGTGGTAACTTGTGCCGTGCAGCCGTTGGTTTCGTTTATCGCGGTGAACGTGTAGGCGCCGGCGGCATTCACCGTGGGGGTAAGGGTGCTGTCACCCGACAGGATATTGCCGCCATTTCCGGCAGTCCAATGGTAAGAAAAAGCCCCCGCGGGCGAGTTGTTCAGCCCTTGCAAGGTTTGGGTCGGTTGCGCGCAGGTGAGGGTGTCCGGCATTGCGATGCCAATATTCGGCGCGGCAATGTCTTCGATCACTACGGCCACATCAGTGGCGGTGCAGCCGTTGGCGGGGTTGGTGAGCAGCAGTTGGTAGGCGCCCGGCGCAGCGGCGATGGGAGTCGGGGTGTCGGCGCCGCTGTTGATTTGTCCGTTGGTAGTCGTCCAGGCGAAAATAAGACCGGCGATGGGGCTGGAGCCGTTAGCGTTTAGCGTCACCAGCGTATCGGCACAGGAAAGGGTGTCCGGGGCGTTGGCCACGGCGGTGATCGCATTGGCATCGGCGGCCACGGGCACGGATGCGGTGGCCGTACACTGATTTACCGTATTGATAACCAATAAATTATACGTGCCAGCGGCGTTCACGACGGGGTTCAGCGTGGAGTCGCCGGATACGATATTCCCCCCGCCGGAAGGCGTCCATAAATAAGTAAAATTAGGTCCTGCCGAGGAGCCGGCGCCGGAGAGTGTCGCGCTGGGTTGTTGGCAGGTGATGGTATCTGCCGGCTGAATGACGGCTGTTGGGGGGAGCAGGTCGGCGTTCACTATTATGGTATCGGTTGCGGTGCAACCGTTAGCCGGGTCGGTGGCCAGCAGGATATAGGTCCCGGCGCCGGCGATTTGCGGCGTGAGCGTATTAGGGCCGGCGGTGATACTGCCGCCACCGGTGGCGGTCCAGGCGGGTGTGGCCGTGGCGGGGTTGAGGGTCGCCGACAAGTTCAGCGTGTCGATGGCGCAATTAAACACGCCGGGCGGAGCGATGGCGATACCCGGCGGCGTAGCGGTGCTGTACACGATAGCCGTATCTACCGCTGTGCAGCCGTTGCTGGTATTCGTGACTGTGAGCACGTAGGAACCGGGGCCGTTCACCACGGCATTTTGGGCGTTCTGACCCATCACGATGTTGCCGCCGACCAGGGCGTACCAGGCATACGTGATGTTGGCACCGGTGCTCGATCCTGCGCCGGACAAGGCAACCTGCGGTTGTTGGCAGGTAATCGGCCCGGAAACCGCGGCCACGGCGGTGGGCGGGTTGGTGGCCGCAATGACAGTAACCGTGGTTTCGGCCGTGCAACCGGTACTGGTGTTGGTGACCAGGAGCGTGTATTCGCCGGGCTGATTGACCGTGGCGTTTGGAGCAGTGGTTCCGGAGACGATATTACCGCCCGGTCCGGCCGTCCATTGGTAAATGGAAAAAGCCGGCTGACTGGATTGGCCCAGCAGCAAGACACTGGACGCCCCGCAACCCAATGGCAACGGCGGATTGATCCATGCTGTCAGCTGGTTTGGGTTTTCAATGACCGTCACAGTAGCGGTTTTGATACATTCGACGAAACCGTTGTTGAAAATAACGTTGAGGGTGTAGGTGCCTGCGGCGTTTACCACGGGCGTCAGGGTGTTTTGACCGGATACGATATTGCCGTTGTCGGTTTCCCAGTTGTACGTGATATTGGGGCCGGTGCTGGAGCCGTTGCCGTTGAGCGTGATATTGGCGCCGTTGCAAGGAATGATCGAAATCGGGGGAGCGGCTACCGCAGTGACGTTCACGACGTGAACCGTCACGCTGTCTTTCACTTCGCAGGTTGGAGAAAACACAATATCGTCGAGGGCGAAGTCATTGCCGCCCAGCACTGTGTTTTGGTTGACGAGACAAATCGTGGCAGTGGAATTACTTCCGCTGTTCCAGAGTTGGTAAAAATTTTGCCAAACGCAGGTACTGCCGGGCGCGTTGAAGATGGGGCCGAGCGGCGATCCGTTGATAGAAAACTGCAACTGTGCAGGTGACGAGGCCACTAATGTAGCCACCCAGGCGGAAAATGCGTATTGCGTGTTGGGCATCACCGCTATGGTTTGGCACCAAACGTTTTGATTGGGTGTGCCGGAACCGTTGACCGCCATCATATTGCCACTGCCCGAAGTATGGTCCGGACAAGGCGAAAAACCGGGGTGGTCGTCTTGTGGGTTGGCCAGTACATCAAATACGCCCTCCGGTACAAGATTGCCCGGGCTGTACAGATAATCACTGTCGAAACTCGAATTGCCGCTTTCAAAATCGCCGTTGGTAATCAGGTTGTTGTTCAGGTCGACCGCCCTGGCCGTGAGCACGTAAGTGCGCGTTGTGGTAACGTTGACGGTGGGGTTCAGGGTGTTTGCACCGGTCATGCCCGAAGTGGGCGACCAGGTAAAATTGAGGTAGTCGCCATCGATGGACCCGTTCAGTTGCGTGGGCGACGGGGGCGCGCAGAGGTAAATGTCGTCCCCGGCATTTACGGTGATCGGACATTGTGCGCGGAGGGCGGAGGTTAAAAGCAGGATGGGGACAAAACAAGACAGGGTGTAGAGTCGACGCATGCGGTAGTGTTTATGCTGTGGATACGTTGATACGTTGATACGTTGATACGTTGATTCGTTGATTCGTTGATTTGTTGATTTGAAGCGTGTCTCAAATCAACAAATCAACAAATCAACAAATCAACAAATCAACAAATCAACAAATCAACCTCATTCGGGCCAAAGATAGCGGTAAGTGTTTAAAGCTGTTATTTACGATGCCGGGATGTCACCCAGTTTCCAGAAGGCTAAAAATAGTACGATTTCCGGGCTACCGTTGAAGTTTGCGCATTAATCCTATATTTGCCCCCGGAGGCCCCTACATCCCCGGCAAGATTATGACAGGACATCTCACCCCGGCACTGGTACTTATCGTACTGTTTCTGTATTTCGCGATGTTGGTCGCAGTGGCTTGGTTTACCGGTCGCAATGTGACGAACGAGGGCTTTTTCTTAGCCAATCGCAAGGTTCCCTGGTATGTGGTGGCTTACGCCATGATCGGTACCAGTATCAGCGGCGTCACTTTTATCTCGGTGCCCGGCGCTGTCGGGCTCGAAACCGGCCTCAACCGCGGCTTCGGGTACATGCAGGTGGTACTGGGCTATTTGCTGGGTTACCTGTTCATCGCCACGGTGCTGATGCCGATGTATTACCGGCTCAACCTGACTTCTATTTACGGCTATCTGGAAAAGCGGCTCGGCTATTGGTCGTACAAAACCGGGGCTGCCTTTTTCCTCCTGTCGCGCACGCTGGGCTCCGCCACGCGTATGTTTCTGGCGGCAACGGTGCTGCAATTGTTTGTTTTTCAGCCGCTCGGCGTTCCGTTTGTGCTCACGGTCATTCTGATGATGGCGCTTATTTACGGTTATACTTTCAAAGGCGGGCTGAAAACCATCATCTGGACGGACACCATCATGACAACCTTTTTTATTGCCGCCGTGGCATGGACGGTCGTGAGCGTGGGCAAGGCATTGAACCTGAGCGTTAGCGAAATATGGCCGGCCGTGAGCGACAGCCGCTACGGTCAGATTTTCTTCTTCGACAATTTTTTAACAGACCCCAACCACTTCGTCAAACAGTTTTTCAGCGGGGCGCTTATTGCCATCGTGATGACCGGCATGGACCAGGACCTGATGCAAAAGAACCTGGCCTGCAAAAATATAAAGGAAGCGCAAAAGAACATGTTCGTGTTCTGCCTGTATTTAATCATCATCAACCTCGCTTTTTTAGTACTGGGCGCTTTGTTGTACCTGTACGCCAACTCGCTCGGCATCGAAATACCGGCACGTACCGATCAACTGTACCCCCAAATTGCCTTCAACCATCTCGATGCAGCCGCCGGCATCTTCTTTATTCTAGGGCTCATCGCCAGTACGTATGCTAGTTCCGACAGCGCGCTGACGGCCCTGACCACCTCTTTCTGCGTAGATTTTCTGCAATTTGAAAAAAAACGGCAGAATATCGATCCTTATGCCTCCGAGGCAGAAAAAAACGCATACCTGGAGGCTACCGACGCACAGCAAAAACGCGCCCGTACCATCGTCCACCTGGGCATTTCGGCGGTGTTCGTGGTCATCATTCTGCTGCTTAATGCCGTGAGCAGCGGAGCCGTGATTTCGCTCATTTTCAAAATTGCGGGTTACACTTACGGTCCCTTGCTGGGCCTTTTCACCTTCGGCCTGTTCACTAACCTGCATCTGCATGCCTGGTCGCTGCGGATCCCCGGCACCAAATGGCAGTTGCCCGGTGTCGTGTTGGTCTGTCTCGCTTCGCCGCTACTGACCTGGGCCATTGAAGTGGGTTGTAAACAATGGTTCGATGTGGGTTTTCTGACCATCCTGCTCAACGGAATTATTACGTTCGTGGGGTTGTGGGTGATGTCGTACCGGGAGGAAGTGATGGGTAATGAGTTATAAGTGATGAGTGATGAGTGATGAGTGATGAGTTGTTTTTTTGTCCCATGATTTGGGGATTGATTTACAATTTTGGGACAATGCATATTTGCAGTACCAATAATAGGTAAACAAACCATTTTTCACTCAAATCCAGTCATTATGAAAACTTATTTTCTCCTACTTGGCTTCCTGATCTGTACCCTGGCATCGGCCCAAAAAGCAGGGCCGCAAGGCGCCTACCAACTTTTAAGCGCACAGTACGGCGACACGCCGCCTGAGATTGCCAATGGTGGCGATGCCAAAGCCGCTAAAATCATAAAAGACGGTTATTGGATTACCGCATTTTACGATACCAAAGACAAACCATTTGGCGGCGCCTGTGGAGGTTCATACACCGTTAAAGATGGCAAATACGTCGAAACCCTTTACTTTTTTTCCTGGGACAGCACGGCTGCGACTAAAACCTATTCGTACGACTACACCATAGAAAGTAACTATTATCACCAATATGGGAAAATCCAATCGGACCAATACAAAGATTATATTATCGATGAAATGTACCTGAAAAAACAATCTGCGGAACCGGTGAAAAACGATGCACTGGAAGGTGTTTGGTTTCTCGAAAGTGGAAAGTGGGGAGAACAGACCTACGACCGCAAAACCAATCCCGATCGAATGGGCCTGAAAATTTATGCCTATCCTATGGCTTTTTTTGGCCACTGGGATAACAAAACACATTCATTCTATGGCGCCGGCGGTAGTAATTATCAGTTTGATGGGCAGACCCTGACCGAAAACCTCGTCTTCACTTCCGTTGAAGAAACGGGGCAGACCCATAAGATAAAGATTACGCTCCAGGGGGATACCTACACGCAGGAATGGGATGGGTATAAAGAGGTATGGCGCAAAGCGCCGGCATCCAAATAAGGCTATAGTGTTCATGTCAATCGACCTCAACTGCGACATGGGCGAAAGTTTCGGCCCCTGGCCGATGGGCAACGACGCTGCCCTGATGCAGCATATTACTTCCGCTAACATCGCCTGCGGATTTCATGCCGGCGACCCCATAATTATGCAAAAAACGGTGCGACTGGCGCTGGAACACGGCGTGGCCATCGGTGCACATCCCGGCTATCCGGATTTGCAGGGTTTTGGCCGGAGGAACATGCAACTTTCCCCCGACGAAGTTTATGCCGCAGTATTGTACCAAATAGGCGCCCTGCAGGCTATTGCCAGGGCGGAAGGCGCTCCCCTGCACCACGTGAAGCCGCATGGCGCTTTATACAACGCCGCCGCTAAAGACCGCGCCTTAGCCGACGCCATTGCCCGGGCCGTGCGGGCCGCCGGCGCCGACCTGTTGCTGTACGGCCTCAGCGGCAGCGCCCTGATTGCCGCCGGAGAAGCCGCGGGCTTGCACACATGCAGTGAAGTCTTTGCCGACCGAACATACCAATCCGATGGCAGCCTCACCCCGCGCACGCAACCAGGCGCCCTGATTGAAGATACGGGTAAAGCCGTGGAACAAGCCCTGGAAATGGTGCGCCGGCAGCGCGTAAAAAGCCTCGACGGGCAATGGGTACCGCTGCAAGCCGACACGATTTGCCTGCACGGCGACGGCCCGCATGCCGTTGAATTTGCGCAGGCATTGTTTGCAGTTTTTAAGCGGGAGGGGATAGAGGTGAAAGTCAAAATGTAAAATTTAAAAGTCAAAATGTAAAAGTCAAAATGTAAAAGTGCCGTGCCCACTGAGCACAATTTTTACATTTTGACTTTTACATTTTGACTTTTACAGATTTATCCCCCCGCTCACCTCAATCCGCTGGCCATTGATCCAGCCGCCGGCCTCCGAACAAAGAAAGGCGACCACACCGCCGATATCGCCAGCTTCGCCTACCCGGCCAAGAGGGCTAAGGGAGGCCAGGTAGGCTTTCCGGTCTGGATTGGTTCGAATGGCTGCGTTGTTAAAATCCGTTTCAACCGGACCCGGCGCTACTACATTGGCAGTCATGCCGCGCGCACCTATTTCTTTAGCCAGGTACTTCGTAAACGTTTCCATCCCGCCTTTCATCGATGCATACACAGAATACCCGGGTACACAAAAACGGGTGGTTCCAGTGGAAATGTTGATGATGCGTCCGCCGTCGGCCATGTGCGGCAGCGCTTTTTGCGTGAGGAAATACACGCCTTTGAAATGTACGTTTACAAAGCGGTCAAACACTTCTTCCGTTACCTGGGCGAAGGGAATGGTGGCGCCCATACCGCCATTGTTGACGAGAAAATCAAAGGTGCTTCGCCCAAATTCAGTTAGTAGTGTTGTTTGAAGTTGTTCCAAGAAAGGATCGAAGGAGGCTATATCGCCGGCGTCCAATTGCATGGATGCAGCCTTCCGGCCCGTTTGCCGGATTTCGGCAACAACCGCTTCGGCTTCGTCTTTTTTAGTGTGATACGTAATGACCACGTCGGTACCGTTTTCCGCCAGACGAAGGGCCATATTTTTGCCCAAGCCTCGACTGCCGCCAGTGATGAGTGCGATTTTGGTTGTCATGTTTTATATTATTTACCATCTTCCTTAAAAACACTATCATCTACCACCACGTTCAGCGTATAGTTGGCAAACACAAATTCTATCGTGCCTTTCGGTTTTTCCGTTGAAGTGGCTGTTTTTTTCGGCGTATTGTTAATATCCACAGCCATCGCTTTGGGCACTTTAAATTTATTCATATCCACGGTAAAGCGCATTTTATCGGGCAGCGAATTTTTGGCAAAACGGCCGTACGTATTTTCAATCAACACCACACCGTTGGTGCGCGAAGTGATCTGCATTTTCAGCGGACAATTGGATGTCGTCCCGATCCAGATTTTCGCCATTATGATATCGGAATCGCCATTCGGGATCACGCTGATGATTTTACAGGTTTCAGCGCCGATCGTTTCGCTGCCGTTCCCCACCGAGGCATATTGCGTAGAATCTTTAATCAGGGCAAATACATTGAACGGATTGTCTTTGGGCAAAAACGCGATACCTTTCAGCCGGATCCGGAATTTGGAAGGGGCTTTGTAAAATGCCTTGCCCGACATGTCTTCTATACTCACGGATGGCAGGTCAAAATAAATTTTCACCTCGCTCTTGAAGGATTTTACCTTGCCAAACTGTTGGTAAGCCTTGTGCAGGGTCTGATTGGGGGTCTGCGCCTGCAAATGTATACCGGACAGCAGCAAGATCACATACAGTGCGTTTTTCATTATTGTGTGATATCTTTTCTGTTAAAATAAATCAGGGTGACGGATAGAAATGCGGTAATATGGACAATTAAAATACCGACCGAGGCGGCAATTTGTGTCAGCGGCAGCGGCCGGTCGAAAAAGTTGCGCCAGATGATCATGTGAGTGGTAAAAAGAAAGGGTTTTACCGCGTTGAAAATGGGTATATCAAAGGTGCCGATGATCGTGAAAAGCAGGATAATACTCATCGTGATGATAATCGGCGCAATAGAATTTTCAGAAAAAGCGGAGAGCAGGAAGGACAGGGCTACCACGACCGACAAGCTCAAAAACGCCACACCAAAGGCGGCAAGAAAACGCCACACCGTGTCGGCGGCGCGCACAATCACCAGGGAATCGCTTTTCAGCACCACCAGGTCGCCGTTTCCAAAAAACAGCAACGAACCGAGCCAGGCCAGGATACCCAACCATAAGATGAGCAAAAAGGTGTACAACTCTGCGGCAATAAATTTGGCCCACACAATGCGGCTTCTCGATACCGGCTTCGTCAGCAACGACCGAATGGTGCCGCCCTGTATTTCGCCCGAAATAGCGTCGCCGGATACGAGCGCCACGAGCAGCGGCATTTGTATGATCAGGGTTTGCAGGATGATGAAACCGACCATATTGCCGTTGAAACCCATCCCTTCTATCTGAAACGACTGGTTCAGCGATTGAATCAGAAAATCCAGGTAAGCCTGCCCGTCGGCAAACAAGGCGATCTGAATCAGGACGACAATGGCAAAAATGGCTGCAAAGCCGATGTAGGACCGCGGTTTTGCGGCAATTTTGTACGACTCAATCTTAATTAACTCCAGCATCGGCAGGGGTGTTTTGGGTGAGATTCAAAAACAGGTCTTCGAGTTTTTTCCGGGGATAAAATCCATACACCGGCAGGCCGCTTTGCACCACTTCCCGGTGAATCAGCGGAATCTCCTCCCGCCCGGCTCTGATGGTCAGGTAGTTTTCGCCATTGACGGGCGCCGTGACCTCGCGCCCCGATTGCCGGAGGAATTGCAGCAACTCCGGAATCCGGTCCGTTTCTATACTCACCAGCATGTCCTTTTCGGAAAGCATTTCGGCGGTATTGCCCTGTATGATCGTTTTTCCTTTATCGATGATACAAAAACTATCGGCGATCAATTCAATTTCAGATAAAATATGCGACGACACGATCACCGTCTTTTGAAATTCCGTTTTCAGCCGTTGAATAATGTTGCGCAAATCGATAATGCCTTTGGGATCGAGCCCGTTGGTCGGCTCGTCGAGAATGACCAATTCGGGATCGTGCAGCAACGCTTGAGCGATGCCGAGGCGTTGTTTCATACCCTGAGAATAGGTTTTTACCGCCTGGTTTTCGCGGCCGCTGAGTCCGACCAGGTCAATTATCGCCGCCAGCACCTGCTTTTTAGGCTTGATGCCGTACATCCGAATACTTATTTCCAGATTTTTGAGGGCCGTGAGGTTGAGGTAGAAATCCGGCTTTTCAATAATACAACCCACTTTGCGGAGAAAACCGTTTGGGTCGAGCCGGGTAGCGGCGCCGTTAAATAATATCTCGCCCGCGTCGGGTTTTATCAGCGACAACATACAGCGGATGGTCGTCGATTTCCCGGCGCCGTTGGAGCCCAGGAAGCCGAAAATTTCGCCGCGTTTTACGCTCAGGTTAAACCCGTCGAGCGCTTTGAAATCGCCGAAGGATTTGTGGAGGTTTTTTATTTCTATGATGTGGTCGGTCATGGTGGTGTGCGTGTGGGTAATTCCCCCAATGAACCCCAAGGTGCAATTGCCGGGGATGCTACGCCAAACAACTTTGCCGGCATTTGGTTTTCCGGGCCTATGTTTGGCATCTGAAAAGAACCTGTTCACGCTGCGGTTTGCTCTAAGCAGGGAAAAACAAGCAATTGCTATTGACCACATTTAACACACATTGACCACATTTAATCAACCTCTTATTTGCGGAAATAGCACTCGCATCAGAAAATACACCAGGTAGTACGCCAATTGTGCTTTCCATTTTTGCCAACGGCTTCGGGGTTTCAGGGTTTCGGCGGTAATTTCTGTGCATTGGTGATGCAGTAATTCGTCGAGATATTCGGCGAAACTGCGTGTGAAAACGGGGTCCAGAATATCGACGTTCAGTTCCATGCTTCGAATCCGGCTCAGGCGATTGATGTTGTAGGAGCCTATGCCGGCCAGGCGGCGGTCGGACAGAATGGCTTTCCCGTGCATCACCGATTGGTTCCAGTGGAAAACCCGGATTCCTTTACTCACCATCCAGGCCGTCAGGTGTTCTTCTGCCAATCCGGACAGATACACGTCAACAAGGCCGGTGAGCAGGATTTTTATCTCCACCCCGCGGCGGGCCGTCTTAGCCAGGCGCTGCTGGAGGGTATAGCTGGGCAGAAAATAACTGGCAACAATGATCAACGAATGCCGGGCGCCGATAATGGCTTGCCGGTAGCTTTGGTATATTTCGCTTCTGCCCCGCATCCAATCGTTCTGGCGGAAACGCACCAGCCCGGCGGGGTGGGTTTCCGGATTTACTTTTTGAACGGGGATGACCGGATATTTTCTTTTCCAGTATTGTTGTAAAAAAATACTGTTGCACATTTGAAACAGGTGTGCGCATACGTCTCCCCGAATCAGAACGGCAAAATCGAGGTATGCCGGCATTTCCGGGGTCCCGCGGTATTTGTCGGCGATATTTATGCCGCCGATGAGTGCGGAATACGCATCCACCACGGTTACTTTATGGTGAAGCGTTCGCCCGAAGCGCCATTTCCAGAAGGCTATGATGTGTTCAAAAAAACGAAACTCGATACCCGCCGACAGCAGGTCCTGAACAAATGAGGGGGGCAATTGGTTAGAACCGAACCGGTCGAGCAACACCCTGACGCAGACGCCCCGCGCCGCGGCCCGTTTTAGCGCCTGAACGACGAGTTGCCCCGTTTCGTCATTTTCAAAAATGTATGTTTGCAGGTGAATCGTTTCCCGGGCCTCGTCCAAAAGTTGGATCAGGCGGTCGAAATAGTCCGCTCCGCTGTGTACGAGCGTTATTTCATCGGCGGGTTGATAAGCCATCATACCAAGAACGTTAAACAAGCGGGGATTTTATCAATTAATTCGGTTCCGGTACTTTCTTCGATAATAAACGGGATTTGGCCGAACAATCAGGTCTTGCCATCCCACTTAAATACCAACTTTGCATCTTTGAATCAAATACCGCTATACCTTAAATTGACATGAAAGTTCTTTTTGGTCTTTTTACCATATTACTCACCGCGGCATTTTTTGTCACCGGGGTGGTTTACCTCATTGCCCGCACCATTGGCCAGATTGCCTGGAATCCGGAGAGCAAGGCCTTCAAACGTTTACTGGAGTCGCTGCGCGCGCATTTAAAAAAGCATTCGTCGAACTTGGTACCCTGGGACCAAGAAATGCTGAGCCTGCTGTCGCTCAATCGGATTAATGAAAAAAAGCCGGGCTGGTTCAATCCGGTTTCTTCCGGCCAAATTACCACAATTTACCAGGAACCGGTGCTAAGTTATGTTACACAAAGTACCGGTAAGGTGCAACTTACGTTGGCCCGTACGAGCGACCGGGAGTTTATTTTCCGTAAAAAAGGCAACGAAACGGAAATTTGGCTCGACGGCCAGCCCTTCGGGTTGTTTGTCGACGGTGCGTTGCTGGCGCCGGGCAAAGGCTCGCGATTGCTGGCCCGGCTCGACGACCGCCCCGACGAAGCCCAATCACCCCTTCTGTTGGGTAATGCCGCTGCCGTCACACTCGGCAATCCCGGCCGCAAAGCCGGCCCGAACCCGCGCGCACTTACCCTGTTGCGCGAATTGACACCGGAAGAGGAAAATACGGCGCTGGCTATGGCGGTGCTGAAAAGTTTCTGAAATTTACGGTGGACGGTAGACGGTGGACGGTAGACGGTGGACGGTGGACGGTGGACGGCTGGCAGGCGGCTGCGCCACCTGCAACGCAAGCCAGCCGTCTACCATCCGCCGTCTACCGTCTACCGTCTACCGTCTACCGTCTACCGTCCACCGTCCACCGTCTACCGTCTACCGTCTACCGTCTACCGTCTACCGTCTACCGTCTACCGTCTACCGTCTACCGTCCACCGTCCACCGTCCACCGTCCACCGTCCACCATCCACCGTCCACCGTCCACCATCCACCGTCCACCGTCCACCGTCTACCGTCTACCGTCCACCGTCCACCGTCCACCGTCCACCGTCCACCGTCCACCGTCCACCGTCCCTACCGTCCACCGTCTACCGTCACTTCATTGATCTTCTTAAACTGTTTGTCTAAGTAGAACAAGTTGCGCGGCTCGAAACCCATACGTTCGATGACGGTGATGATTTCGTTGACTTTTATCTCTGCCTCCTGCTGTTCGAGCACGAAAGCCTGCAGGAAAAAGTAGGTGGCGTGCTCGCCGTTTTGCTGGCACCAGCTGGCCAGTTCGTTTATGGATAAGGTGACGCCGTGTTCCAGATCGTACACGTGTTTAAAGGCATCGAGCACGTTTTTAAAATTTTCCTTCACTTTGCCCGTCTTTTCCTCCAGTTTGGCGGTGCCGCCGTTGGCGTTGATGTACCGGAAAATCTGAAGCATGTGATCGCGCTCTTCGTTGGAACTATTGTAAAAAAAATTGGCGATATTGGGCAGGCTTTGCTGCTCGGCCCAGGTAGCCATGGCTAAATAAGCGCGGGAAGCGAACGCTTCTTTCTGGATTTGATCGTTGAGTTTGGATTGAACTGTTTTGGAAAGCATGATTTGTACGTTTGAAGTTCGAAGTTTGAAGTTTGAAGTTCGAAGTTTGAAGTTCGAAGTTTGAAGTTTGAAGTTTGAAGTTTGAAGGGGGAAGCGAGTGAAGAAACTTTTTTAGACCTTTATAGTTTAGAGGCTGGGAACAAAATTTAACAAACCCCGAAGATAAAGCATCTGTATGGCTCAACCGAAAAAGAACGCCGGATTTTCCGAGCAGTTTTCCTCCCTGCGCAATGTGCCACGATTTTTCCGTATGATCTGGGCCGTTTCACCCAGCCTGAGCATCTGGAACGTCGCGCTGCGCCTGTTACAGTCGGGCGTGCCCTTATCCATGCTTTATGTGGGCAAGGAGATCATCGATCTGGTGGTGAAAGCCATCGGCGATCCGCAAAGCGCCGCTACCATTACGACACCAGCGCACCCCTTATGGTTCTGGGTAGGGCTGGAACTCGGGCTGGCGGTGCTATCCAGCCTGCTGAATCGCGCGATTACGCTCACCGACAGTTTGTTGGGCGACCTGGTGAACAACGACTCCTCCGTGCGGATTATCCGGCACGCAGCCACGCTGGATTTGTACCAGTTTGAAGACGCTGCTTTTTACGACAAACTCGAGCGCGCCCGCACCCAAACGGCAGGCCGCACGGCCCTGATGAGTATGGTGCTTTCGCAGGCGCAGGACCTGATCACGGTGATTTTTCTCGCGGGCGGCCTGGTGGCGTTCAACCCCTGGCTGCTACTGATTCTGGTGGTAGCCGTTATTCCCTCGTTTATCGGCGAAACCCGTTTTAACCAGGAATCGTACTCGCTTACCCGTTCCTGGACACCCGAACGCCGCGAACTCGACTACCTGCGCTACATTGGCGCCAGCAACGAAACAGCGAAGGAGATCAAAATTTTCGGAATGGAAAATTTTATCGCCGACCGTTTCAAAGTGATTTCACATAAATATTTTTTGGCCAATCAAAAACTCGCCGTACGCCGCGCCGCCTGGGGCAGCTTTTTCTCGGCCGTCGGTACGGCTTCTTACTATGCCGCTTATGTTTTTGTGGTCGGCCAAACGGTGCTGGGCTTGATCACCCTCGGTACGCTTACATTCCTGGCCGGGGCTTTCAGTCGCATGCAGGGACTGTTGCAGGGGATTGTCAGCCGTTTTTCGCGCATCGGAGAAACGTCTTTGTACCTGCAGGATTTATTCGATTTTCTGGAACTGGAGCCGTTGTCGAAAAATCACAACGGCAAACGGCAGGTGCCGCGACCCATTCGCGAAGGTTTTCGTTTCGATAATGTCGGGTTTAAATACGCGGAAAGCGACATCTGGGCGCTGAAAAACCTCAGTTTTACCCTGCATCCGGGCGAAAAACTTGCGCTGGTCGGCGAAAACGGCGCCGGCAAAACCACCATCGTCAAACTGTTGGCCAACCTGTACCAACCCACCGAAGGGCGTATTCTGCTCGACGGCGTGGACCTGCGCGAATACGATCCCGACGACCTGCGCCGCGAAATCGGGATTATTTTTCAGGATTATGTGCGCTTTATGTTCACCGCCGGTGAAAATATCGCGGTCGGCAATATTCCGGAAAGGGAAAATCAACCCCGCATAGAAGGCGCCGCTCAAAAAAGCCTTGCCGATTCCGTAGTGGATGTATTGCCTAAAAAATACGGGCAAATGCTCGGAAAACGTTTCCTCGGCGGGGTGGAACTCTCCGGCGGACAATGGCAAAAGGTAGCCCTCGCCAGGGCTTACATGCGCGACGCCCAACTCGTGATCCTCGACGAACCGACAGCCGCCCTCGATGCCCGCGCCGAACACGAAGTGTTTCTGCGTTTCGCCGAACTGATGAAAGGTAAAGCAGCCGTACTCATCAGCCACCGCTTCAGTACCGTACGGATGGCCGACCGGATTCTGTTTCTCGAACATGGTCAACTGCTCGAACTGGGCAGCCACGAAGAACTCCTGGCCAAAGGTGGAAAATACGCGGAGTTGTTTCGCTTGCAGGCAAAAGGGTATTTGTGATGGAGATGTACAATGACGAAAAATACCGACTTTCGCGCCGAACAAAATTAACATCTTCATGAAAATGCTTTGGCCCATTGTTACACGTATCGCGCTGGTATTTGCCGTCCTGTTCGGGCTTCAATTTCTGATTCACTATTACGTCCTTGTCGGCGTCGGCATAGTGGCCGGCGGGTTTATGCTGAAAATCAGCGACGACAAACCGCTTGCCTGGGGTGTACTGATCGGCAGTATCCTTTTTGGGGTATTTGCTTATTTGTATGGAACGGTTTGAGGGTGTTGTCTGTACACCAAATCCGGTAATTATAGGTTTGTTCTCCAAAATCGGCACAGTTTTTGGCTTTTCTTCTTTATGTTTCGCCTCCGGCAAAAACATCTGACGCTTCAATTTAATCCGCCTCTCCCTGATTTTTAATCCGCCGCATAGGTATCTCCGGATTAGACCGGCCTACCCGACAAACACTATTTCTTAACGGCAACATCACCCGTCCTAATGACCGCTTACACACACAGTGATGTGCATGTTCGTCCTCACGAGCAGGCCATCGATTCCGTCCTTATTCATGCAAACGTCGAATTCGGCGTGCTGCAAGCCAATGGCAACTGCGTCAACATCGGCATTTGCCGCATCAACACCACCCACTACAAAGACATGGCCGTATCCCGCCAAAAACAACGCCGCTGCCCGTTGGCACAGGCCCTGTTGAGCGTTAGCGACCAAGGGCGTTTACGGGTATTCTTTCCGCGAAACGGAATGATGCCCTGCACGGAGCGCGCTTTTTTCAAAGCCCCCCTTTTCCCGGTACCTCTACCGTATTTTCTGCCAGAATCCATACAAAATGATCTTCCCGGACTTGATCAAAACATCATCTCCGCAGGAATGTATCCGATCCGCCGCGGCGAGGAAGGGTATTGGATTGAGTTTTAAGTGGGTTTCAGGGTTTGGAGGTTTGGAAAGCCTTTAGTTCACTGACCTTGAACCCAAATAGATTTCCAAACTCTATCTTAAAGAAATGCCCCCCCTCTTGTATCGTCTTGAGTAGGATGTTGGTGATATAACAATTGGCAACACAAAACTTTTTTTTCAAAAACATGGGTACCCCGTGAAGGTGCCTTCCACTTATTGTCAAACGCGCTTGAAAACAGCGCGGTAAACAAAAAGCAACAACAACCTTCACCGTTAAAATGTACGCCATGTTGAAAAAAACTATCCTTCGCTCCCTGATCGCCGCCGCTTTCGCTTTCGCCAGTGCCGCCGCATTCGCCGTTCCGTCCCAACTCGCAACTTCAAACCTCAAACTTCAAACTTCAAACTTTCAACAAATGGTCGCCCTGAGCGCCGGCACCGTGGTCAATGTCAGCCTGAATGAGGCTATCGACGCGGAGACGGTTTCGGTGGGCAATTCGCTCGACTTCTTTGTGCGCAGCAACGTCACCGTCAATGGCAAGGTGGTCATCGCCGCCGGCGCTACCGCCACCGGTTGGGTAAAAAGTGTGAAAAAATGTAACAACGGAAAATCGTACGAGATCACGATCACCGTGGAGAACGCCATGGCCGTGGACGGCCAGATGGTCAACCTGCGCAGTATCCCGCACGTAGTCAACGCCACTCCGAATTCTGCCAAGGCCGACATCGGCGCCAACCTGAGCGCCCGGGTATTAAACGATACGAAAATCAACGCATAATTAATTTAGTTATGAGATATGAGTTATGAGTTATCACATTCGGCATAACTCATAACTCATAACTCACAACTCATAACTCACAACTCATAACTCACAACTCATAACTCATAACTCATAACTCATAACATAACTGAAATATGAAAAATATACTCGTTCTCTCGCTCCTGTTCTTCGCTTCCTTCGTTTCTGCCCAGGATGATGCTCTCGAAGCGCCAGATTACAGCGTCAAAGGTCTTTTCAACAATAAAGCCACACTTACTTCCGGTACGTTGGTATTACTGGAAACCGCCGAGCATATCGCCACCGATCAGGCGACCGTCGGCAAACTGATTCAGTTCCGTGTTCGCACCAATGTCATCGCTGAAAAAGAAGTCGCGATTCGTACCGGCGCCTTAGCGATTGGCCGCGTGAAGGCTATCGAAGCGGCGACTTATAACAACCCCGCTGAAATCCGGATAGAACTCCAATACGTGCAGTCGGTGGACGGTCAGACGATCCCGCTCAGTGGGCAGGAGCAAAGCCTGCGCGGGCAGTTTTCCGGTCAGGGTACGGAAATAGCGCCGGGCACCTCGATTACGGCTTATGTGATAAATGACCAAAAAATAAAAGTGGATTGAGTTGTTGGAACTACGAACAATTGTCAGCGTAAACCAACAAAAAAGGCGCCACATCTTCCGATGCGGCGCCTTCTTAATTTGAGTGGGCACAGAGAGATTCGAACTCCCGACATCCTGCTTGTAAGGCAGGCGCTCTGAACCAGCTGAGCTATGCGCCCTCATTTTACCTCCGAAAAATCAGTTATAAATAACTTTTTGACCGAAGCGGCGGCAAAGATAACAGCCTCTTGTCCATATCTCCAAGATTTTTTTAAAAAAATCTTTTCTTAGGAGGATTTACCCCCGTGCCGTCCAAACCTCCGAACCTCTATTTATCCAAAAGATAATACGTCACCGTCATGGTTTCTGAAACGGTGACTTTGTAGTCGGGTGTTTTTTCGTTGAACATACCGCCCAGCATTTTGAAAATACCGCCGAACATACCGCCGGCGCCGGTGAGGGAATCCATGTATTTGTCGAGCGTGAATCCGTCGAATTCGGAACCGATTTTGTGTACGCCGCCCACTTTTTTGCCGGCCAGTTTGGCAATGGATTCGGCCTTTATTTTCGATTTTTTCAGCAGTTTCTCGTAGAGCCGTGTTTTGTCGAGCAGTTGTTTGTCCACCGAGGCGCCCATTTCCATGGTATTGACAAAGGGATTTTCTTTGATTTTAGTCATCACTTCGTCCATTTGCGCTTTGGTGGAAAAATCGATCATGATCTCTTCGTTTTTCGGTGCGGCGCCTCCCGGGTTCATGCCGGCCATCGGGCCCTTCAGGAAACTAAACTGATCTGCGGGATTTTTCCAGCTCACTTTGTGTTCGTCGAGGATGCGGATTACGGCTTCGCGGTCGGCAGTAAAATCCGTTTTGAGGTTTGCAAACGGGTTGTACGGTTCGGCCGGAGTATCGCTCGGTTCTTCTCCTTCTGCCGGCTCTTCAATTTCCTCATCGATATCGTACCGGGGCGCGGAAAAGTCGATTTTGGTGGTGTCCTTGAACGACACCATGACGGTGATTTGGTCGGCCGGGACGATAATGGTGTCGGTAACGGATACCTGAATGGTGCCCAATTGGGCATGGAGGTTGGTAAGCCCTGCCAGGCAGAGCATGGTTAAGCAAACGATTTTTTGTAGCATAACAGATAGGGTTGAAATGGTAAACTAATAGTCTCAAAAATAATGCTTTTTTTAGAAAGCCCGGTTTTTCATCCGTTTTTCGATTTGCGCAGCCAGCCAGTCGCGGTGGTAAATTTCGGTTGCAGGGGGCAGGTCGGCTAAGAGTTTGGGCAGCAGGTGGGCTTCAGGTTGGTCTATTTTGGCTAAGCGGCGGGTGAAATCGACGAATTGACGGGCCTGTTTTTTCGTCGTTGGGTTGAGGAGGTTCTGCCGAAGCAAATACACCCGGTAGGCTTCGAGGAAAGAGAGCAGGAGTTCGGTTTCGCCGGTTTCGTAGTAGATGCGGGCGAGCAGGTTGCGGGCAATGACGGCCATTTGGGGATTCAGGGGATTGACCTGGTTTAAGGCAATTTGGGCCTGCGTAAAATCGCCCAAATGGAAATGATATCGCCCAATTGCCATCAGATAGGTATCTTCCGCATATTCTTCCGGCAGACGATCCCGGTATTGTTTGATAAACTGAGCCGTCCATTCGGTTTGCCCTGTTTGCAGGCCCGTATTGACAAGGTTTAAAAACCGCAACGGCGAAAGTTTTTCCTCTTCGAAGAGCAGCCCGCGTTCCAGCAAGGTTTTATTAATTTCAAAATATTCACCAAAGAACGGCTGGTCATTGTACTGGTTAATCCGAAGGGAACAATAGTTTAACAGGGTGGTGTACAGTAATTTCTGTTCGTTTTCATTAAACCGGGCGTCATGCTGCAACAGAAGTTCTTTTTGCCGGTAGAAGTAAGTGGTGTCATCCGGGTGTTGAACCATCCGAATACTGGTCCAATACACTTGCTGTGTTGGATTTAACAACGTCTGATCCATATTTTCCCATTCAATCAGCCGCTGTCCCAGCCCCCAGTCATACTTGAGATTCAGGGTATTTTCAGAATGTGCCATTGCCAGGCAATAGCGCAGCTTCTCTACCAAATAGAATGTATCCAGCGCATCGGAAGCGTGCTGTAAATCGGAATTGTACTGATGCTGTATTTGATTGGAACGCCAATACTGCATGGCCGTCAATTGGTACGTTTCTGCATAAAATTCGGCGTTTCGATAGGGAAACCGTTCCAAAGCGGAAGTTATATTGTCCAGGGCCGTCTTGAAGTGACGGGTTAAACCGGCTGAAGTAAACGCCTCCATCAGCGCAAGGGATTTTTTTAACGGATCAGACCGAAACGATTCGATAGCAATAAATTCTTCGGCCAGGCCGAGCAAATGGTTCATGAGGTAGGCCAGCCGTTTTTCGGTCAGGGGTTTGTCCGGTTTAAAATGTTTTAAAATATACGCTTTAGCCAAAGCGGCATGTTTGAAATCGGGAGCATAAGGCGCGAGGTAATCAAAAAACGGCACGGTATCCGTCGCCCGGTTGAAATAGGGCGATTCGAGAAATTCGCGCAAACGGCTCAGCCGGCGCGGCGAAAAAGTACGCAGGAGTTCGAGCAGTTTGCTTTGATACATAAGCGTTCAGATTCGGAAATTCCAGTCAAAAATCATTAAATTTGGCTCCAATTTAATACCTCTACCGTTAACAGGATGAAAACAGCGCTACTTTTCCTGCTCCTGATTCCTTTGCAATTGTTCAGTCAGGTGTTGTTGCCCGGCGATGCCAACAACGACGGCCGGGTGAATCACGTCGACTTGCTGGCGATCGGCCTGAACTTCGGTCAGACCGGCCCGCCCCGCTTGCCGCCTTTCCAGGACATCAATTGGACACCAAAGCCCTTCCAGTTTTGGCCCACTGCTTTGCCCTCCACCGGTATCAACGACGGTTTTTCTGATTGTGATGGCGATGGAATTGTCAGCGCGGAAGATATTTTAGCCCTGAAATTTAATTACGACAGTACTCACAATCAGTCGCAGCCGCCACCGCAACCTTATGCCCCCGAAGTACACGCCCCCACAACGGCACGGCCCAAATTGGTATTCCTCTTCGACAAAGATACCGTGACGGTCAAAGACACCCTGCGGCTCAGTATTTTTTACAGTCATCCGCCCGACTTGCCGCAGGCGCTTTCACCGATGGGGGTAGCCTTTACCCTCGAATTCAACGAGGAATATATTAAGGATAGCCTGACTACCGTGTTGTTTGAGCCTACGGCTACCGACCTGCATTTCGCCGCCGGCGCCGCCGGATTTGCCGATGCGCGCAAACTGCCCCCCGGGCGGGTCGAATTCAGTACGACGGGTGAACGCGCACCCCGACTGGCTGTTTCACGCCCGCTGGGTGTCGTCGATTTTATCATAGAAGATTTGATCATCCGCGCCGATACCTTCTACACCGATTTTAAAGTCGATGTCTCCAACGTGCTCTTCCTCGATACCCTCGAACGTATATTCGACTTCGACATCGAGATCGACGAGGTGGTGCTGTTTCAGCCCGTCGATTCCTTCGCCCTTTGCCCCGGCGATGCCAACAACGACGGCATCGTGAACGCATTCGATGTATTACCAATCGGGCTGAATTTCAAAAAAGAAGGCAACCCGCGCAAGGCCAAATACCAGGGGATGTCCTGGGGCCCGAAACCCTTCGAACTCTGGCTGGAGTCCATGCCCTCTACCAAGCTCAACCTCGCCTTCTCCGATTCGGACGGCGACGGCGCCATTACTGAAAAGGACGTTTTGGCCATTCAACTCAACTACGACAGTACGCACCACCTGGCTTTTCCCGCTTCCCAACTCTATTCCCCGCCCCCGTCCGATATTCCGGCGGATGCGCCGCCGATGTTGTTGTTCCAGTTTAAAGAAAACGAAGCCCAAGCCGGCGATACCCTGCACCTGGTGGTCAGTTATGTTCCGCCCGAAGGTTTGCCCATCGAGTATTTTCCGCAAGGGGTCGCGTTTGCGCTCCAATTCGAGGAATCGCTGGTGCAGGACAGCCTTACCGAGATTGTTTTTCCCGAAGATGATCAGATGCTGGTCGCCGGCGGAGCCACCCGGTTTGCATTGGCCCGCGACCTGCCGCCCGGCCGGGTGGAGGCGGGAGTGGCCAACAAAGGGTTTCCGGCGCTCAACCAAGCCCGCGACCTTTGTACGATTCGTTTTGTCCTCGAAAATCCGCTGCCGCCGGGCCATCAGGGCGTGTTTACTCCTTCGATGGCTAACATGTTGATGCTCAACGCCAGAGAGCAGGATATGCCCGTCGTGTTTCAAATGCAGGAAGTAAAAATTACCGTACCCACTACGGATGAGCCCGGTCCTTTGCCGGTGCGTTGTTTCCCATCGCCTGTCGGCGAAAAACTGTGGGTGGAATCGCCCGAATCGCCGCTGACCAACATCGCAGTCTTTGATGCTTTGGGGCGTTTGGTCGCGGATTATTCGGTGCCGGAACAACTTCTGGCAGATATTCCGGCAGGATACTGGCAATCCGGAATTTACTTAATCAAAATGACGGCTATAGATGGGCGGGTGGCGGCCAGACGAGTTATTAAATGAGGTCGATGGTCATGTGCGCCTTTCTTCCGCATCCGCCAGAAACGCCAGGCAGGCGACATCCGATTCATCCGTGCTGGGGGCTGCTTCAAACCAGGCGTCTAATATTTCTTTCGCGACCTGTTCCGATGCGGTGCGCAGGCTCATGGCCAGGATATTGGCATCGTTCCATTGGCGGGCGCCCCGGGCGGTTTCCGCATCGGAACAAAGCGCGGCCCGAATACCTTTTACCTTGTTGGCGGCGAGGCTGACGCCGGTGCCGGTCCAGCAAAACAACACCGCCTGGTCGTATTGCTTTTGCGCTACTTTTTCCGCCACCTCCAACGCTACCTTCGACCACATGGCCGGCGTTTCCACCAAGGCGCCGAATACCTCCACTACATGTCCCCTGCGGCGGAGTTCTGCCAGCACGACGTCTGTAACGTGGTTTTTCATATCACTGCCAACGGCTATTTTCATTTTTTTACGCATGTTTGGCACAAAAATAAAGGCCTGGTCCGGTTCAAACGACTTTCTCCGGCAACTCATTTGCCGTTAGGCAGTAATTCTTAATTTTGCCTTCTATTCCTTATTTTAAACGGATCACTTCATACACGACAACATGAGTATTCAGGAAAAACCTGCCCCCGGCTATCTCAAATACGCGCTCAAGAATTTTGAAAAAATGCCGGTCAAAATCTGGGGCGATGCCATGGATGCATCCCGGTTCGTCGCGCGTTCTATCGAACTGGCTATCCGCCAGCGGCAACAGGAAGGCGAAAAACTCGTGCTCGGACTGGCCACCGGCAGTACGCCGATAAAAGTGTATGAAGAACTGGTGCGCATGCACAAGGAGGAAGGACTCAGTTTCCGGAATGTCGTTACGTTCAATCTCGACGAATACTACCCCATGGCAAGGGAGGCCAACCAAAGTTACTGGCGTTTCATGCACGAATTTCTGTTCGACCACGTGGATATTCTTCCCGAAAACGTCCACATTCCCGACGGCACCCTCCCGATGGAAAAAGTGGCGGACTATTGTGAACAGTACGAAAAACTGATCAGCCTGGCCGGGGGTATCGATATTCAACTGCTGGGCATCGGTCGAACGGGGCATATCGGGTTCAACGAACCGGGCTCCTGGGAAACCTCGCCTACCCGCATGGTTCGCCTCGATCACCTGACCCGGCACGATGCCATCAAGGATTTTCAAAGCGAAGACGACGTGCCTTACCGCGCTATTACTATGGGCGTCGGCAGTATTTTTAAAGCGCGCACCGTGTATCTCATGGCCTGGGGCGAGCACAAAGCGCGTATCGTGCAACAGGCTGTTGAAGGGGAAATTACCCATTCCGTGCCGGCTTCTTTTTTGCAAAAACACCCGAACATAAAAGTCATTTTGGATAAAAGCGCTTCCGCCGAACTGACGCGCATGAAGTCGCCCTGGCTGGTGGGTATCTGCAACTGGTCGGAAGACCTGATTTGTAAAGCCGTTATCTGGCTGTCCAAAACCACGGGAAAACCGATCCTCAAACTCACCGACGAAGACTACAACGAGCACGGCCTCAGCGAACTCATTATCGAACAGGCTAATTCCTACGAACTCAATATCCGTATTTTCAACCGCCTGCAACATACCGTCACCGGCTGGCCTGGCGGCAAACCCAACGCCGACGACACCAACCGGCCGGAACGCGCCAACCCCGCCAAAAAAAGAGTGATCCTTTTCAGCCCCCACCCCGACGACGATGTGATCTCGATGGGCGGCACCTTCCAGCGCCTGGTCGATCAGGGGCACGACGTACACGTCGCCTATCAAACCTCCGGCAATATTGCCGTGCATGACTGGGACGCCCTGCGTTATGCAGAATTTATGTTTGAATTTGCTGAAACACAAGGCGCCCTGAGCGACGAAGACCGCAAACGGTACCAGAAAATGATCAAATTTCTCCGGAACAAAAAATCCGGCGACCCCGACTCTCCCGAGGTGCGCAATATAAAAGGGGTTATCCGGCGTGGCGAGGCCCGGGCCGGCGCGCGGTTTACCGGCCTGGCCGACGATCATATTCACTTCCTCGATATGCCGTTTTATGAAACCGGACGTACCCGTAAAAAACCGCTCGGCGAGGAGGATATACGAATCGTGGCCAACCTGATTGAACAAATAAAACCGCATCAGGTGTACGCAGCCGGCGACCTTGCCGATCCGCACGGAACCCACCGCGTTTGCCTCGACGCTATTTTCGACGCCTTGCGGCAACTAAAAGAACAACCCTGGATAAAAGATTGCTGGTTGTGGCTGTACCGGGGCGCCTGGCACGAGTGGGCGATACACGAAATAGAAATGGCGGTGCCCATGAGTCCGCAGCAGTTGCGCCGGAAACGTCAGGCGATCTTTATGCACCAAAGCCAGAAAGACCGACCGCCCTTCCCCGGCGGCGATGACCGCGAATTCTGGCAACGCGCCGAATACCGAAATAAAGAAACTGCACAAATGTACCGGGACCTGGGGCTGGCGGAATACGAGGCCATGGAGGCTTTTAAACGGTATCATTTCTGACCTACAAACGACATATAGCGCCAAATTCCGCCCCAGGCGCTATGCACCTCCCGCCACACCGGCCGAAACTTGCTTCCAGCACCGGCAGCAGGTGGCCGTCCATGCGCACGTGATTTTGTTCCATCCACCAGCGGAAAGTCGGCGCACGCGTATCGTGAAAATCCACCACGGCAATATGTCCTCCGGGCTTCAGGTCCTGCCAGGCTTGTTCGATGGCGGCTT
>CAUJEY010000294.1 GCA_963169325.1 Bacteroidota bacterium | reverse complement strand
TTGATTTGTTGATTTGTTGAGTTGTTGAGTTGATCTACGAGAGTCAACTCAACAAATCAACAAATCAACAAATCAACAACTCAACAAATCACCCCGGCACCACCACTGCAATAAAAGTCCCTTTCCCCGGGCTGGATTCGATACTGACACGGCCTTTCATCACGTCTTCGGCGCGATAGCGGATATTACTCAGGCCGATGCCGGTCCGCAGAGTGTGCGGTTTGGGCTGAAATCCACTGCCATTATCTTCCATGGAAAGCATGATTTGTTTGTCCTGCCGCAGCAGTTGCAGGTGTGCTTCGGTGGCGTTGGCATGCTGAAGCACATTGTGTAACATTTCCTGAGCGATGCGGAAAAGATTGATCTTGGTGAGTTCGTCCATGTGGCCGTTTTGGAAATTGCAGTAATAATGCCACTGGACGCCCGGGTGGTTGCGGCGCAGGCGGCTGACGGCGCCTTCAATGGCTTGAGACAAGCCGAGTTTTTCCAGCGATTTCGGCATCAGGTTATAGGCTAGTTCGCGCATTTCTTCGTGTGCCAGGTCGATATTACTCAGCAGGTCGCCGGTTTCCTGATACAGCTCCGTTTGATCTTTAATACGGTCGCGCAGGGCCGCCAGTTTCATTTTTGTAGAGGATAAAAGCACACCTATCCCGTCGTGTATTTCCTGAGCTACCCGCTTCCGTTCCGTTTCCACGCCCAATACGAGGGCGTTGCGCCGCTCGGCCAGAATGCGGTTGCTGGATTCATAAAAATCCCTGATCCGCAGCACGAATAGGATGGATACGATCATCATTTCCCATAAAATGCCGCCCAGCAGCAGCCAGGGTGTACTCAATTGTACGCCAAAAGGCGAGGCGTACAGGATACCGGAAAGCACCGGCTGTGTATAGCCCAGTTGATGAAAACAAGTGAGCACGGTAGCCACCCCATGCGGGGTAAAGGCAATGACAAACCAGATTTTTTCCGAATTACGTTGCCGGTAATAGCTGTAAAGCATCAATCCGGTCACCGCGCCGCAAGTAATTAATAAATTAATAATCAATACTTTATTAAGTATCATAAAGGCTTCCGGCCGGTTGAATAGTAACAAACTCAATCCTGCGGTGGTCAGGGCCATGACGCTAAGCAAAACCAGGCTCCAGTCGAAATACTTATACCGCCTTTTCGTCTTGAAATGGTAGCGGATAAACAGTAGCCCGCATACGATGCTCAGATTGATGACCGATGGCGTCAGTACGCGGTAATCCCAACCCGGCCAGAACCAGTACCAGATACCCAGGTCATTGGCAATAAACACGGCGGTAAGTAATACATAGCTGTAAAACAACCATAAATGGCGCTCGCCTACTATCGAAAACAATATAGTGAGCGTAAACAGGTAAACCAGAATAAATGCAAAAAACAGAATACCGGCAGCAATTTCAACTAATTTGATTTTCAACTTCCAGCGTTCTTCATCACCGACCGAAACGGAGAAATTAGCCGGGTAATACATCGAACGCGCATACAAATACACGGTATGGGTCTCATTGGCAGGCAATTGCCAGGCGAATACAGGGTTCAGATAATTAACCTCCCGTGTCTCCGGCGGCAGATTAAACCCGAAAATTTTTGATAATTCCGGGCTGCGGGGGCCGTCGCAATAAAAAATCAGCGTGTCTAAATTCGGATTGTTGCATTCCAGCAAAATGGATCGCGGGTGGTCCTGCTCGTTTTGAACCTGAAAACGCAACCAATAACCGGCCGTCGAAAGGCCAAAAAAAGCGCCATAGTTTCCGGCAAGCGGCCGCCAATCCGAATCCTCCAGCGATTGCACCTCCTCCAGATCCCAAAAAGAATCGCGCGGCTGCTTCACATACTCCATGTATTGTTCCGGATACGGTTCCCACGACGCCGTCAGACTATCCGCCGACAATACTAATTGGGCCATGGCGCCGACACTCCACATCAGGCAGCACGGCAAAGCCAATAAAAACACCCACAAATTTTTCATAGCATGTATTAACCCTGGTTAATGGAAGCACCGCAAAATTGCATCCCTAAACGCAAAAAACCGGCCCAAACGATATCTATTTATAAAAATAGCGGCTTCGCGGGAAAGACTCCCCGGATACCAGGGAGAATGGCAAATCCAATATACCGGAAATCAGGGAAGAATATCGCGGATTTCAGGGAGAACAAGTCTGCACTAAAAAGGTCGACTTTTGACCTAGCGTTTAAAAGCGCCGGCGGTTGCTCCCATTTGTGGTATCCGCCAGAAAAAAAGGCCTCGTAACCGGAAACCCCCACGAACAAATTTGCCATACAAGACCTATTCCTTTTCCGGAACGGTTTTTTAAGATACACACATTTGCACATGAATAGGGCCATGCCGGTGTAAACCGAATGGCCTTTTTTTATTGTCCAACCCCGCTGCCAATTTGGCATGTATTCAGGCAAGGCATAATAATTGCATAATGGCCGGAGATTACATCTTACGATCAGAAAAACGCTGTAAAACAGCCTGAATATGAAAAATAATCGCCCGGACTCAACAGAAGAAGAAGTAGTGGACCCTGCCACTGAACAAGCCGGCAACACAGCAGAAAAGAATAATATGGCCGAATTAGAAGAAAAGGTAGCAGCGTTGACAGAACAACTCGACGAAGCCCGCAACAAGTACCTGTACTTGTTTTCCGACTTTGAAAACTTCAAACGCAACGTCGCTAAAGAACGTCTCGAACTGCATCAAACAGCCGGGCGTGACATCGTGACAGCCTTGCTGCCGGTTTTGGACGATTTTGACAGGGCCGCCAAAAATGATTCCCTCAGCGAGGGAATGGTGCTGATTCACCAGAAAATAGCGCATACGCTACAAAGTAAAGGCCTGACAGCCCTCGACGCCAAAGCCGGCGACGAGTTCAATCCGGACACCCAGGAAGCTGTTGCCGAAATACCGGCTGCTTCCGAGGAGTTGAAAGGCAAAATCGTAGACATCTTAGAACAAGGCTACCAACTCGGCGACCGGATTATCCGGTTTGCAAAAGTGGTGGTAGGTAGATAAAAAGGTTAAAAGGTTACTGGTTAGAGGGTTTGAGGGTTACTGGTTGGAAGGTTTCTGGTTACGGCCAACCCTCAAACCAGAAACCCTCAAACCAGAAACCTTCTAACCAGTAACCCTCAAACCTTCTAACCAGTAACCTTTTACAATGGCAAAAAGAGATTATTACGAGGTGCTGGGGGTGCCAAAAGGCGCCGGCGCCGACGAGATAAAAAAGGCCTATCGCAAAAAGGCTGTTGAACATCACCCGGACAAAAACCCGGGCGATAAAACGGCGGAGGAAAAGTTCAAAGAAGCGGCCGAAGCCTATGAGGTATTGGGCGATGCCGATAAGCGCGCCCGCTACGATCGCTATGGGCATGCCGGCGTGGATGGTATGAGCGGTGGCGGCCCGGGCCATTATGAAGGCATGTCGATGGACGATATCCTGCGCCGGTTCGGCTTTGACAGCGACGATATTTTTTCCGAATTTTTCGGCGGCGGACGACGCGGTGGCGGCGGCTTCCGGGGAGGCGCCCGCCCACGCGGCGAACGTGGCACCAACCTGCGCATTAAAGTCAAAATGACCCTGGAAGAAATCGCCACGGGGGTTAATAAAAAAATAAAGGTGCGCAAACAAGTCGCCTGCACCACCTGCAACGGCAGCGGCGCACGCGACAGCAGTTCGGTAGATACCTGCGGCACCTGCCGCGGCTCCGGTGTGGTGAGCCGGGTGTCCCAAACCCCCTTCGGCGCCATGCAAACCACCACCGCCTGCCCCACCTGCAACGGCAGCGGCCAAACAATCCGCAACGCCTGCAACGTTTGTAAAGGCGACGGCCGGGTATTCGGGGAAGAAACCCTCGATGTGGATATTCCAGCCGGCGTACACGAAGGCATCCAACTCTCGATGTCGGGCAAAGGCAATGCCGGCGCCAAAGGCGGCCCTCCGGGCGACCTGATCATCACCATCGAAGAAGCCCCGCACGAGGAATTTACCCGCGAAGGCAACAACATCATGTTCGAACTCTTCGTCAATATCGCCGACGCCGCTATCGGCGCCCAGGTGGAAGTGCCTACCCTCGACGGCCGCGCGCGCATCAAAGTGCCTGCTGGAACACAATCAGGCAAAATTTTCCGCCTGCGCGAAAAAGGCCTGCCCGCGCTCCAAAGTTATCACCGCGGCGACCTGCTCATTCACATCAACGTATGGACGCCAAAGAAACTGAACGACGAAGAACGGCGCCTGCTCGAAAAACTGCGCGAAATGCCCAATTTCCAACCCACACCCGGCAAGGAAGACCGCAGTTTCTTTGATAAAGTGAAAGATATTTTTGGATAGAGTGGGTTTGAGGGTTTCTGGTTAGAAAGGTTTCTGGTTTGAGAGGACCAACCCTCAAACCTCTTTTAATCAAAAAACTTTAGCCTGTGTATTTTGAAATAAGCGACATGCGCTTATCTTTGCACCCGCTTTTGAGATTCCCTTTCAGAAGTGATAAAATGGCCACGTGGCGGAATTGGTAGACGCGCTACTTTGAGGGGGTAGTGTCCTTCGGATGTGCTGGTTCGACTCCAGTCGTGGTCACTTAAACGGACTTTTCAGATTGTAAATCTGGGAGGTCCTTTTTTATTCCCCCTGGTTCCCCTTTGGTGACGCGGAAAATAGATGTGCGGCAAATACGCTGATTTTGTATTTTTCCGCCGCCAAACGGCAAAAACGACAAAGCAATGATTGAGCGCATTATTATTGAAAATTATAAATCCATCCGGCAAATTGATTTTCGACTTAGCCCGATCAATATATTGATTGGCGCAAACGGCGCAGGAAAGAGTAACTTCATTTCGTTTTTTGAGTTGGCCAAACAGGTATATCAGGATGAGATCGGGGAATACACGATGGATCATGGCGGCGCGGGCACTCTACTGCATGGCGGCATCAAGGTATCGGAATATATTTCCGGGCTTCTGGACTTTGAAAATACCAACGCCTATAAGTTTGAATTGACACCGACCCGCAATTTCCAATCGCTTCGCATTGCAGAATCTGGAGATTACTACAATGACGACCCACAACGAAGGAAAGACAAAGATTACAATAAGTGGCATTGGAAGGCTTCAAACAACCCTTGGCGCGACAATCGGGAAAAATACCTCGCTGCTTACCTGGATAGTTTCCGGGTTTACCACTTCCATGATACCAGCCGCACTTCGGCAATGAAGAATACCGGCCCCTTGAATAACAACCGTTATCTTGAGGAAGATGCGGGTAATATGGCTGCCCTCCTTTATCTGTTGCAGCAAAAACACCCCACCCATTTTCGTCGCATCGAAATGACAATACGTTCCATTGCTCCTTTCTTTGACCGGTTTAGACTGGCTCCCAGCCAATTAGATACAAATCAAATTAATCTGGAATGGAAGGAACGCGGCTCGGATTTATACATGGACGCATACAGTCTTTCGGATGGGAGCCTGCGTTTCATGGCGCTGACGACGTTGTTAATGCAACCTCATCCACCTAAAACTATTATCATTGACGAGCCGGAACTGGGCTTACATCCAATGGCGATCAATAAATTGGCAGGACTGATGAAAAAGGCTTCCATCCATAGCCAATTAATCGTTTCCACACAATCAGTTGGGTTAGTCAGTAATTTTGAGCCGGAAGACATTATCACGGTTGACAGAAAAGACGGCCAGTCTGTATTTGAACGACTTGATAACGAAACGCTTCAAAATTGGCTTGAAGACTTCTCACTCGGAGAATTATGGAATAAAAACGTAATCGGAGGTCAACCATGAGACGGGTCTATTTCGTTGTGGAAGGACAGACAGAAGCCGAGTTTGTCCGGGAAGTAATAGCGCCCTATTTTCAGGAAAACGGTATTTATGATGTTCGGGCCATACTTATTGAAACAAGTAAAGGGCACAAAGGAGGTTTTGTGAATTACAGCCACATGAAAAAGTTGGTCGTGCGGCTTTTAAAGGAAGAACCGGGCGTGTTAGTAACGACTTTAGTAGACTATTTTCGGATTCCAAACGACCTTCCTGGATATGCAGAATGCATGAGGTTGGTTTCAGTATCTGAGAAAATCGATTGTCTTCAGCAAGGATTGAAGAGCAATATTTCCGAGGCGGTGGAATGGCCGTTTTTCATTCCATACGTTCAACAGTATGAATTTGAAGCGTTGCTATTTTCTTCCAACAAAGGTTTTGAGTACTGTTTTGAAAAAAATGTGTCTGAAAAAACTGCTCAAATTTTAATTCAATATCCAAACCCGGAAGAGATCAATGATAGCCCCGTAACTGCCCCTTCCAAACGTTTGTTGAGTATTATTCCGGATTATCAAAAGGTAGTTGATGGTAATACGATTGCTTTGGAAATTGGAATTGAACCAATTTTAGAAAAATGCCCTCGTTTTCGCCGATGGATTGAAACACTGATTGCTGAAGCTCAAAAATAATCACCTGCGCTTTAATTACACTCCGAATGCCCGCAATTTTTGCAATGCAAACACCCCTCCTGGTACACTAAACTATCCGTTTTACACGAAGGGCAAGTATTGTGCGAGGGCTCGGTGCCGTCGGGAATAAACTTGCGCAGCGCCCGCACGATGCCGTTTTTCCAGTTGTTGAGCGACGCTGTTTCCAGGTTCAGGTGATCCACCACTTCCACCACATAAGGCAGCGGCATACCGTGGCGCAGGATACCGGAGATGAGCCGGGCGTAGTTCCAGTATTCTTTGTTGAACGTGCGCGACAGGCCTTCGATGGTCACGTTGTAGCCGTCCTTGTCCTGATATTGAAAATCGTAGCGGTTTTTGCCGTTTTCTTTAATTTTAAGGACTTTTCCTTTGGAAACCTGAGTTAAAACCGAGAAAGAGTCGACGGCGCGGCCACTGAATATTTCGTAAGGCCGGCCCTGGTACACTCCCACAACGGCCACCCAGCGTTCGTCGTTGTTCGTGAAGGTAACCACCACGGCATCCAGCACTTTGGGACGTTTGGGGGCCGCCGTTTCGGTAAACGTTTCTTTTTTCTCATCCTTCTTTTTGTCGCTCACCAATACGCCGCTGCGCGATCCTTCGCGGTACACGGTCATACCCTTGCAACCGACTTCCCAGCCGGTGCGATATATTTTTTCGATGAGCGCTTCCGTGGCGTCTTCCGGCACATTCACCGTGACGCTGATGCTGTGATCCACCCATTTTTGCACCCGGCCCTGGAGATGTACTTTGCTTACCCAGTCCACATCTTCCGCCGTGGCGCGAAACCAGGGTGATTGTTCGATGATGGCGTTGAGTTCCGCTTCCGGCAGTTTATCCACCGCTTCGGGGTTGTAGCCGTTGGCCTCCAACCATTGTTTGAAGGGCACGTGGAACACGTGGTAATCCTCCCAGCTGTCGCCCACTTCGTCGGTGAAGGTGACGCGGGCGTTTTTGTCGTTGGGGTTCACTTTTTTCCGGCGCTTGTACGAAATCCGGAACACCGGTTCCAAGCCCGAGGTCGTCTGGGTCATCAGGCTGGTGGTGCCGGTGGGGGCGATGGTGAGCAGGGCGATGTTGCGGCGTCCGTATTTCACCATGTCGGCGTACAAGGCGGGGTCGGCATCGCGCAGGCGCTGTATGAACGGATTACCTTCCTCGCGGGCGGCATCATAAATGGGGAAAGCGCCGCGCTCGCGGGCCAGGTTCACCGAACCGCGGTACACGGCCAGCGACAGCATCCGGTGCAGATTTTCACAAAAATCGAGCGATTCGGGGGAGCCGTAGCGGATACCCAAAGCGGCCAGCATATCGCCCTCAGCAGTTATACCGATGCCGGTTCGACGTCCTTGCAGGCATTTTTCCTGAATTTTCTGCCACAACTCACGCTCGGTGGCTTTGACCGGTTCGGGCTCTGGGTCTTTGTCAATTTTAGTCAGGATTCCTTCAATTTTTTCCAATTCCAGGTCGATGATATCGTCCATGACGCGCTGAGCCATTTGCGCGTGTTTTTGGAACAGTTCCGCATCGAATTTTGCCTCGGGCGTGAAAGGGTTTTGGACGTAGGAAAAGAGGTTGATGGCTAATAGCCGGCAACTATCATATGGGCACAAGGGAATTTCGCCGCATGGATTTGTCGACACCGTCCGAAAGCCCAGGTCCGCATAACAATCCGGCACCGACTCCCGCAACACCGTATCCCAGAACAGCAGCCCCGGTTCGGCGCTTTTCCAGGCGTTGTGAACGATTTTTTTCCACAGCGCGACGGCGTCGATCTCTCTGGTCAGGGTCGGTTTTTTAGAACCTACCGGAAAACGCAGGCGGTAGGGTTCGCCGCTCTGGGTGGCGCGCATAAATTCGTCGTCGAGTCGCAGGGAAATATTGGCGCCCGTCACCTTGGTGTTATCCATTTTGGCATCCACAAAGGCCGGCGAATCGGGGTGTTGCACGGCCAGCGTCAGCATGAGGGCGCCGCGGCGGCCGTCCTGCGCCACTTCGCGGGTGGAGTTGGAATAACGTTCCATGAAGGGCAAAATACCCGTGCTGGTGAGGGCGCTGTTCATTACCGGGGTGCCGCCGGGCCGCAGGTGCGACAGGTCGTGGCCCACGCCGCCCCGGCGTTTCATGAGCTGCACCTGTTCCTCATCCATTTTCAGGATAGCGCCATAAGAGTCGGCGCTGCCTTCCACGCCGATGACGAAACAGTTGGACAAAGACACGAACTGAAACGGGTTGCCGATACCGGCCATCGGGCTGCCTTGCGGCACCAGATACCGGAACCGGCTGAGGAGCCGGTATATGTCTTCTTCCGATACCGGGTTGGCATGTTTAACTTCCATCCGGGCTATTTCAGCGGCGATACGCCGGTGCATCTGCTCGGGCGTCCGTTCGTATATTTTACCGTACGAGTCTTTGAGGGCGTATTTATTGACCCAAACCCCGGCTGCCAGGGTGTCTCCGTCGAAATATTCAATGGCGCCTGCCAGCGCTTCTTCGTGGGTATAAGTTGGGCGTTCGGCCGCTTCCGTCGCGGGGGCGATAGCGGGTGATTCGAGTGCGTTCATGGAAAATGTATTGGCTTAGTAATCGTGTTTCAGTAAAAAAATCCGACAGGCAGGGAAGGGAAAGGATTTGAGCAAACATAGGGGTTTCGGCGGAATTAAAGTCAAAATGTAAAATGAAAAAGTCAAAATGTAAAGGTGACCGCAGGAAAGGCGCTTCTACATTTTTGCAAACCTTCAAATCAACAAATCAACACCCCGATTGATATTTTTTTACCCCCTGCGACTAAACCTTCAAATCAACATCCGCAATTGACACTTTTTTACCCCCTGCGACTAAACCTTCAAATCACAAATCACCAAATCAATACCCCCGATTGACACTTTTTTCCCCCCTGCGACTAAACCTTCAAATCAACAAATCAACACCCCGATTGACACTTTTTTACGCCCTGCGACTAAACCTTCAAATCAACAAATCAACAAAAGAGCATCCCCTACAATACCCTGAAGCCTCATCCCAAAAAGACGTTGAAAACGACCGCCGGAAATTAAACCCCTTAAAAACCAAACTATGCGCCCACTGAACCTTAATCCCGTGAACTTCCAAAAGCCCCAAATGCCGCCCCATAAAAACCAGCCCCCTTAAACCAGTTGGCAGTAGGCAGTAGGCCGACGAGCCGCCCCCATTAAACCAGTTGGCAGTAGGCAGTAGGCCGACGAGCCGCCCCCTTAAAACCAGTTCCCACCCCGGAACAACCAGTACCCGGGATCAATTTTCCCCCTGTAAAACCAATACCCGGCAATGCAAAAGAACGGGCAGCAGACCACGATCCCCTTCGCCTGCTGCCCTTCTTTTTATTAGGTCATTGAAATCGTCATTGTTCGTCATTGGGTCATTTCATTGGTCACCCCAATGACCCTTAATGACGAACAATGACGAACAATGACGAATAATGACCCAATGACGAATAATGACCCAATGACGAATAATGACGCCCAATGACGAATAATGACCCAATGACACTACTAAAATCATCCCATCATGAAAAATCTTGCCTTTCCCTTCCTGCTCCTCACCGTTTGGTTTCCAACCATACCCCTCGCTGCCCAAACCGTTTACGAAATCTGGTTTACGGCCGGAACAGTCAAACACCATGCTTTGATCCGCAGCGGCGAAACCGGCGATACCTGGCAAATGCGGGTAAAATACTTCGATACCGGCCGTCAGTGTACCCGCCTGATCGAACAACAACTCCGCGCGGAAGAGACCAATCTGGGTACGCGCTTGTCCGGGCACACCGTCCGCGACGTACTAAACAACCGGCTGACCCGCGACTACGCCGCTGACCGGTTTTACCTCTACCACGACCAACAAGGACATACTTATTCCCGGGGCACGGATGCGCAGGGAATTTCGAGCGGCGTGGTTTTACAGCCGTTGGCGCCTGCTCAAGCGGCCGGAAAATTGAAGGAGTTCGGTTGGTAAAGTTTGCGTACACAGCGCTATTATTCTTGCTCATCAATCCGGCCAGCACGTTCACTACCTGCCTGAACAACGTTATAGCCCGCGGCATAGCGTCTTCTTTCATTTCAAAAGCCAGCATGTATAGCCGGCCGGCGTGTTCCATCAATATTTGCGGGGCATTTTCTTCGGCGTGGGTAGTATAGGCGCCCGAAAAATCCGGCGACTGATAATAAGCCAAAGCCAGCGTCCGGTTAATTTGGCTGTGTTCTTCCATTTTTAGCGCCTGTACTAGCCGGCAGCGTTGTTTTTCAGGCGAAATGTGCGGGATTTAAAAAAAAGTGGTGGAAGGAGGGTAACATTTTTCAATGGATTGGAATAAAGGGTAAAACACAACTGTTATGAAATACCTTTTTCCTTCTATACTCCTGATTTTAACCTT
The DNA here is from genome assembly GCA_963169325.1 of Bacteroidota bacterium. GTDB lineage: Bacteria > Bacteroidota > Bacteroidia > Chitinophagales > Saprospiraceae > M3007. The sequence continues at coordinate 49,399 of CAUJEY010000294.1, read as the reverse complement.
CTCCGGCCAAGCCCAGAACGGATTTTTTTCTAAAACCGGAAAATGGGGCATCGGGATAAAAGCCGGTGGAATCACCGCAAAAATTGGAGATTTAAAAACCACGATTATACGGGAATGGCACCCCGACTCAACTTACATGCTGGAAGAAAAATATAACTGGGGCTTTACCGGGGGCGTTGCTTTTTACTACAGGTTCCCCAACTCAGCAGTTGCGATCCAACCAGAAGTCACTTTTTCCATGCAGGGAAGTCAGTTGCATTATACGGATTCTATACTAATATCCGATACTGATACTGTTGGGCTTGACTATACGATGAAATTCAAATACCAGTACATCAATATTCTTCCCCTGTTCAAAATATATCCTTTTTTAAACCAGGATAATTTCCTGAATCAGTTGCACGTCCTGATCGGCCCACAACTTAGTATCAATATAGCGCCTGCAAATATCACCTACGTGTCCAATAAGCCGTACATCGGCCCCGATTTGCAAATTCAGCAAAACCTCAGAGGGGTTTTGAAGGGAAGAACCGATGTTTCGGTTGCCTTGGGACTGGGTTATCAACTCCCCGGAGAATACCCGTTCAGCCTCGAATGCCGGGCTAATCTGGGCTTCGTTGATACGGTGCAAACCCTGGCAAATGGCTATAATTTTATTGAGAACCGCAATCCCAGTGTCTCCTTTCAATTAACGCTCGGTTATACCGTCCCGGTTGATGACCCGAACTGACACGATGCTTAACTTGGATATTCAACTTGAAAATCATAAGCTTATGCGGATCAAATATTTATTTATATGTACACTGGCAGGTTTTATATCAGGGCATAGCCCGGCACAATCGCCCCTGCCCGGCGGCGTCGGAGGGGCAAAAATCTGGTTCGCCACTGAAAAATCAGCGGATCAGCTGACCGGATGGATGGACAAACTTTCCGGCAAGCCGGATTTTGTTTTGCCTTCCAATAGCCCCTCGCCTGCTGCCGGCCGTTTGCTCAACTTTAATCCCGCCCTCTTTTTTGGGGGTGGGCAAAACGGTATCCAATTGCCCCTTGGCGGGGATGATTATTCCAAATCAACCTGCTTCTCGGTGTATCAACCTGAAGATACTTTGTCTGAAATGGTCGTATGGAGCCAGGAAGAAAATACGTTGGGAAATTTAGTGCTGACAGACCGGCGCATTGCCGATTTAGCCGACATAAAATACATGAATTTTGCCAACCGGCCTGCCGGTAAGCCTGCGATAAATACTTACACGCAGTTTAAAGAAAAAGGTAATTCGTCGAAACCGCAGGTATTGTGGGTTGGAAATCGGCCAGGCCTTCCCGTATTGCCGGCCACCCCGTTCAGAGGGATTATTCCGGAGCTGATCCTGTACAACCGGGTGCTGACCAATGCCGAACGCGCTCGGGTGGAGTCTTACCTGGCCCTGAAATACGGCCTCACCCTTTCACCACTCGGAACGGAAGCGTATTTGAACGCATCCGGAGAACATATCTGGGATTTTAAAACCAACCGGCAGTATTCCTATAATATTGCCGGCGTCGGCAGAGATGATTTGTCCGGTTTCTATCAAAAACAATCCGAAAGCAGTTATACTCCCGGCCTTTTGGTGTTGGGCATCGGGGCCATATTCCCGGATAACACGAAAAACCATAGCCAAATTGAAAATAACAGTTTCCATATTTGGGGTGACAATAATGCCCCCCTGGATTTTGAGCCAAAAGAACAAGGCCAGTCCAAACGCCTGCAACGCAAATGGTTGATGGCTACTTATGGCCAGGCGTCTGACCTGAAAACGGTATTGAAATTTGACCCCGGACAGGTAGCGCAGCAGGCTAAACGAGGAGAGTTGTGGTGGTTAATCATAGACCACAGTGGAACCGGACAATATCCGTTGGGCGCCGTCTCTTATTATCCTGCGCGGGAAACATCGGAGAAAGGCCAATTATTTTTTGAAGGCATTCAGTGGGATACCGACCACTCGGGGACGGATGTTTTCACCTTTGGCACAGGGTCGCCAATGATACCAAAAGTGTGGGTAACTGCACCAATCTGTACACCTCCTTCGGATGGCCAATTGCACATCGGAGCAGAAGGTGGCCGGCCACCATACCATTTTGTGCTGACAAACCGCGATTCGGTTATCATCAGAGAATGGATTGCCACATCTAACACACTGCAAACCATCGATGACATCGCCCCCGGCGATTACCGTCTTAGTATCCGTGATGCAGATGCGCACGGGTACCAGGAAGCGCTTTTTGTTCAAAGTTCGGACGCTCCTGTTTGTGGTTTGAACAAGCAATATGAACTTAAGCCCGGCCAGTTATTACGCCTGGACGCTTTTGCAGGAATACAGATAACCGGTGTATCCTGTCATTGGTCGGGCCCCGATGGATTTGAAATCAATGCGCCTGCGGTTACCATATCCGTCCCGGGTACTTACCAACTTACCTTAGAGCAGGCCGGGTGTATATCCCGGCAAAAAATTGTGGTTACCCAATATCAGCAGAATGTTTTTGAAGAAGTGATGCTATATCCAAATCCTACTGCCGACGGCCAGTTTACCCTTGCCGTAGATTTACACAGGACGGCCGATGTGGAAGTCCGGATATTCGATGCGGCCGGCCGGTTCATCACCGGTAAAACGCTCACTGGTGCAGACCGCTACCGGTATACCGGGCAACTGCAAGCCGCCGGCGCCTATACGATAAACCTGCGTTCCGAACAGGTCATGCAGACGCTCCCCCTTCTGGTCAATTGATCAAAATCGTTTATATAATGAAAACGTTTTTTTCTGCCGCTGTCGTAATAGCCCAAATATTGATCGGAGGAGGTAGCCTCTGTTATATTTTTCCGGAATCTTCAAAAGGCATCGCCCGGCGGGTAAGTGAAATATGCCGGGTAGAAGCAAATGCCGCACCGGAAAAACCTGCCCGGCCCACAGAGCCGCCGGCTGCTGCACCCGTTGGGGAGGTGCATATCTATCAGGCGGATATTTCAACCGGCCTTATCGGGATCAATAAAAATGCCCCGGTAGACGATCCGTTTGACAACGTTTTTCATATTTACCTGGCAGAACTGCCCCGGCAGGCAGACCGGGTATGGCTTTCTTACGAGCTAAAAGGGGTTCAGGATCACACCGCCGTTGCCCGGAGTATCAACGAGCGGCAGTCCGTCGGCGGTTATATCATTCAAAAAAACGAGGATTGGCGCGAACAGCAGGAATACCTCGATGCTGCCTGGCTTCGAAAAGGCGATAATATCATACATTTTGCTTTGCCCGAAAACGCGGACTATAGTTATCAGGTTCGCAAGCTGACGCTCTGCGTGGAACCGTCCAATCCAACGCTTAAAACAACGGATCAGGATATTGTTATTAATCAACCCGCACCAAATTACTATGGCGATAAGGCTTATATAAAAGGATATTTGACCGGCGCCGGAACGGATGGGGTAAGTTTGTATATTGACAGACAGCCGGTTGACCTCGTAAAAGGAGAATTTGAATACGTATTGGACAGACCGCGCGATATGACGGGCCCCTGGAAATCGGAAGTCCGGGCCGTTTTTCCGGATGGCCGGGTGTTGAAAAAAGAAGTAAACTTTTCGCTTGAACAGCCTGGCGAAGTGGTCCGTACCATCGCTGAAAAGGGCGTTTATTCCGAAAGGATATTCAGCCCTCAACTATCGGAGACCTTAACCTTATCCGGGGCGCAAATCACGGTGCCGGAAGGCGCTTTGCCGGCGCAAAGCCTGATTTCCATCACCGCTTTACGGGATGTGGATATCCCGCCGCTGAACCCGGACATGGTGAACGTGACCAAAGGTCATAAAGCTTACCGTTTTTTACCGCATGGAACCACTTTTGTCCGGCCAGCAAACCTTCAGATCGGTTATGACCCCGCCCTTATTCCGGAAGGGTTTTCGCCGGATGACGTACGCACCTGGTATTTTAATGAAACATCGAGAACCTGGGTGGCGCTGCCAAGAGATACGGTGATGGAAACGTATGCGCTTATCGGTTCTAAAACCACACATTTTACCGATTTTATCAACGGGATTATCAAGGTTCCGGAGTCGCCGCAAACCCAGGGTTACACGCCCACTTCTATCAAGGACTTAAAAGCGGCCGACCCTTCTGCCGGGATTGTGACCATCGCCCCGCCGGCGGCCAACACTATGGGCTCGGCCAACCTGTCGTTTCCGTTAAAATTGCCCGCCGGCCGGCAAGGTATGCAACCCGCTTTGGCGATGCAATACAACAGCGAAGGCGGAAACGGATGGATGGGGCTAGGCTGGGACTTGTCGATTCCTTACATCGGTTTGGAAACCCGTTGGGGGGCGCCGAGGTACGACTCAACGCTGGAAACGGAAACGTACACCATGCACGGCGAACAAATGTGGCCCGTAGCGCACCGCGGGCCACTGCAAAGCAGGACTGCCGACAAAATATTCCACCTGCGGGTGGAAGGCTCGTTTAACCGGATTATCCGGCACGGCAACAGCCCTAAGGATTACTGGTGGGAAATAGTCAGCAAAGATGGTACCCGGAGTTTTTATGGCGCCCTGGCAGCATCCGGCTTAGACAACTCGGCCGTTTTGAGAGACGAACTTGGCAATATCGGCCACTGGGCTTTGCGCGAAGTGCGGGACCGGAATGACAACCTGATCCGTTATAATTACACTTTGGTGAAAGATAAAGGCATGAAAGACGGCGCCGTGGACGGGCAACAACTTTACATTGCCGGCATCAGATATACCGGACATGGCAGTACGCTCGGAAAATACAGCGTTAATTTTATTCGCGACCGTCAACTGCCCAACTGGCAAAAGCGGACGGACGCAACCATCAATTGCAGACTGGGTTTCAAACAGGTCAATGCCGACCTGCTGCGACAGGTAAAGGTCTATTATATGGAGCAACTCATCCGGAGTTACGAATTGGAGTACACGGAAGGCGCTTTTCACAAAACCTTATTGAAATCGGTTACGGAAAAAGATAAAAACAACGCGGCGTTTTATACCCATGCCTTTGAATATTATGACGATGTAAGGCAGGGAAACAATTATAAGCCGTATAAAAGTTTGGAGCCCTGGCAGGTAGCGCCCGACGTGGGCGATGAATCCTCCGTTTTCGGAACCAATACTTCCAGTAGTTTCGGTGGAGGCCTCGTCGTAACCTTCGGCCTCGCTTTCGGCGATTTCGGTTCCAAAAGTTTTACCGCCGGCGGCGGCGGCACCCTCTCAGGGTCGGACAGCGAAGGACTGGTTGCCCTGGTGGACATTACCGGCGATGGAAAACCGGATAAAGTGTTTAAAAAACAGGATAAATTATACTATCGCAAAAACTTGTCTACCTCCCTGGTAGGAACAGGCATGTTTGGCGGAATGGAGCCTATATCGGGGATAACCAAGTTTAGTAAGTCCCAATCCGACGGAAACACCACGATCCTGGAGTTCAATCCTTTTCCGGGTTATATAGGCAATCACGATTCTGAATCCACCACCTATTTTACCACCTATTTTGCCGATTACAACGGCGACGGGCTTATCGATATCGCCTGCGATGGGGTTGTATTTTTTAACCATATTGAAAATGGAAACCCCGTATTTTCAAAATTGAGTACGGATACGCCAAGTCAAATCTTCGACGGGGCGCCGCTGAATCAATCGGTTATTACGATCGACCCCGCTGCGAAAGAAAATTTGATTGACAAATACCCCCTGCACGATGTGGTGCGGTTGTGGATAGCCCCCTTTGATGGAAATATTGACATCAGCGCCCCAATAAATATCATCGACGACCCGGCGGCACAACAGTATTCCAAAGAAGACGGTATACGCGCTACCATTCAACACAATGGCACGGAACTGTTACGCGATAGTATTCCAGCCAACGATTATACAACAAAACAATTACAAATCAACAACAGGCCGGTATTAAAAGGCGACCGCTTGTATTTCAGGCTTCAATCACGCTTCGACGGCGCTCTCGACCGGGTGCAGTGGGACCCCGTAATTACCTATAACGCCGTGCCTGTAAACGAGGTCGACGCCAACAATAAAACCATATACCAGTATAAGGCATCCGAAGATTTTATCGTTGCCGGTCCACAACGAACCGTACTTTTTTTGGACGGAAAAATTCATATTGACGGTAATTTCACCAAACCGGTCACCTCGGATAACATAACACTGGAAATACTGAAGATAGAAACAGATGGCGATACCGTTCCTATGTATTCCAAGCCGTACACCTGGGATTCGAGCCCGGTCAATGATCCGATTGTTTTAAGCCCCGCTCCCACCGTATTGGCCACGGAGGCCCTGATTTTCCGGATCGTTTGCCCCACCAATGTCGATTGGCCGGGATTGAAATGGACGCCTCGGGTGACTTATATCTCCGCCGACAACGGCGCCACAGTTATTGCCCCCAATGGAGACTCCTTAATCGTGATGTGCCCCGTGGTGGATTACACGATGTTCAATTATCTCGTTGAAAAAACGCCCGTTTGGACGCCAACGGTATCCGGGCAGGTCACCGTCGGGCCTGTATTGCAAATCGCGCCACAAAACCCACCGCCCAGCGGAACCGTCACGCTCTCGCTGAAAGGGGTGAATGAATGGTATGGCGCAACCTCCTTTTATGTAGATGCCGGGGTTTTGCCGGCTACTTTGCCGGCTTTTATTACCCCGCTTGCCGTTCCGGCAAACGAATCCCTGTACCTGGAGTACCACGTGTCCAACAAATCGCTGGCGGAAGCCATAACCCTTGCCCAGGCTTCGGTCACCTTAAACGGCAATACCGAAGCGATGCAAACCGGCCTGTTCAGCCCGATCGACACTTTTTTGTACGGACCGCTTTACCGCGGCTGGGGGCAGTTTGCCTACAATGGAAACCGGAACAGGGCCTATGAACCCATCCATGAAGATGAATTAACTTTTGATAATGCCTTCCTGGCGCAAGTGAATAATTACCCTAATATTCTGGATACCAGCGGCCTGAGCAATGTAGTGGACCCTTCGAAAGCAAAATTTATCCTGATGTTTCCGGATGCTAAAAAGGGCCTCTGGAGCGGATATGACAGCCAGACTTTTATTAAGTCCGGGGTTATGAGCAGTTCGCGGATGGGGAAAGACGATATCACGCTCAGTTATACCGACTTTTTTGGGACCGGCCTGAACGCTTTCACAAAAATATCAGCCTCCGAAACAAACAGTACTTCCGGAGGTGTGGGAGGGAGCAGCATTAGTACTTCTTCCAATACCTTATGGAATATTCTGGACGCTTTCGACGCCAACGGCGACCGCTACCCGGACGGCATAGGCGATAGCTCGATTCAATACACAACTATGCTCGGCGGGTTGGAACAAAACCTCGTACCGTATAAATTGGGTAGCCATTTCACTACCGGCGAATCCGGGGGATTCACCCTGGGCGGCACAACCGTGCTGTCAAAATCGGCGAACGCAGGTGCAACCTCGGGCCAGGGTTCATTCCGGATTTCCACCAGCCTCGGTTCTATGGTGGACAAATTAGGCAACAACAGCAACGACGCGCAAGGAACGGCTATAAGTTCGATCGGGATCAGCGCCAGCGGATCATTTAATGACGGGACGGACCAAACGGAAAAAACCTGGCTCGATGTCAACGGCGATGGCCTGCCCGACATCGTGTACAAAGACAGCGTAGCCCTCAACCTCGGATACCGGTTCGCTGCATTTGAAAAATGGGGGCAGGGCGCGATTCGAAAAGGCGATTCAAATGATGACAGTTTTGGCTTTGGCCTGAATTATATCAACCTGAGCTGGTCTTTTGGGTACAGTAAATCCAATTCTTCAAATAAGGCCATTCACGCTATGCAGGACGTGAACGGCGACGGCTTGGTCGACGAATTGATCATTCCGGATAAGGACATGATGGTACGGATCAATACCGGTGTGGGTTTCGCTGATCCCATCCCCTGGGACGGACCGGAAGGCCTGGATGAAGGACGCTCCTCCTCCACTTCCTATAACACAGCGTCAACATACTGCTTGTATGTTTTTCCGATATTCCGGGTTTGTTTTAACGGACAGCTCTTCGCAGGCGGTGGCTCCAGCCGCCAAATCAGCCAAATCAGCGATATCGACGGCGACGGATACCCCGATGTATTGCGTTCGGAAAAAGACGACAACCTGACGGTAAATCGCTCTACCATTGGCCGGACCAACCTGTTGAAAAAAGTAATCCGGCCCTTCAATGCTTCCTTTACACTGGATTACGAACTAAGGGGCAATACCTACGAAATGCCCAACAGCCGCTGGGTACTGACCGAAGTGGATATCGAAGACGGCCTGGCCGGGGATGGCGCCGATCACATGCGATATGCCTTCGATTATCAGGACGGTTTTCACAACCGCCATGAACGGGAATTTTACGGTTTTAAAACAGTCAAAGCCGACCAATTAGATACGCAAAACAACGGCGCGGTTTATCGTGGCACCGTATTCACCTTCGACAATACCAGCTATTACCGCAAAGGCCTGCTGCTCCATACCATCGTGCAGGACGGTATGGGAAATGTATTCACTGATACCCGCGACTCATTCGAACTCAAGGATATTAACAACGGCGCAGCTCTGCCGGCTTCCTTTGCCGATCTGGACCATGCCGCCGCATTTCCTGCCCTGATTCAGACCCGGAAACTGTTTTATGAAGGGCAAACTACGCCGGGTCTTCAAACTTCGATGACTTATGAATACGACGCGCTCGGCAATGTAAAAACCTATAAGGATTTCGGCGACGGCAGCCCGGACGATTGGGTACAAGCCGATATCCAATACCACGACAACGATCCAAAATATTTCAAATCCATGCCGGCGTCCATTAGTGTCAGTATCGGGGCCGGTATCGCGCGGCACCGCGAAACTTCCATCAACCCTTTTGGCAACGTTGTTCAGGTCCGGCAATATTTAGCCGGCGGCGCGCCGGCTGAGTTCGACCTGGAATATGACAATTATGGGAACCTGACTAAGATCACCCGCCCGCTCAACCACCGGAACCAGCGCCTGTTTTTTGATTATACATACGACGATCAGGTTCAAACTTACGTCACCCAGGTACACGATGGATACGGTTATACATCGAAAAGCACCTACGAATACCTCTTCGGCCAGGTATTGGAAACGATGGATATGAACCAGCAAAAGATGGTGTATGCCATCGATGCCAAAGGCCGGCTGTCCACTATCACCGGGCCCTATGAAATCGCGGCCGGTAAACCCTACACCATTGCTTTCGATTACCACCCCGATGCCCCGGTACCCTATGCCGGAACCAAACACTACGACCCGGAAACCGACGGCGATATCGAAACGTTCACCTTTATGGACGGACTGATGCGCCCGGTACAAGTAAAAAAAACCGGGTCGCTTTTCACCGCCGCCGGTCAGGCAGATTCGCCCGTAATAATCGTATCCGGCAGGGTTGTTTTCGATGCGTTCGGCCGGACCACCGCCGGCTGGTATCCGATTACAGAAACGACCGGCAGCGCCGCGACGTTCAATACGGCTTTTGATACCGTGCCTGAGACAAAAACGACGTACGACATTTTAGATCGCCAGCGCTCAACCGTGCTGCCGGATGGCGCCACTACGATGATGCAATACGGATTCGGCACGCCACCCGGCGGCGGAATGGCCTTCAAAACGACCGTCACCGACGCCCTGGCCAACGAAAAGGAGGCCTACACCGACGTGCGCGGACGTACGCGGGCCACCAAAGACAACGGCCCCTTGGGCGACATCTGGACGACCTATCGCTACAATGGCATTTCAGAACTCCAGGATATAACCGATCATGGGGGAAACGTCATTGCCTACACCTACGACAACTTCGGCCGCAAACGCAGCGTAAGCCATCCGGACGCCGGCACGACCGGGTTCGAATACGACCTGGCCGGGAATATGACGAAGAAGATAACGGAGTACATCCGGACGGTTATTCCGGCCGGCGGAGCCATACTGTACACCTACGATCATGAACGGCTGATCAAAATCGACTATCCGAAGCACTTCCAGAACAAGGTGCAATTCCACTACGGCGATTCGAGCGCTTTGTTCAACCGGGTAGGCCGTATCGTATTGCAGGAAGATGCCAGCGGCGGGCAGGAGTTTTTTTACGGGCCCTTGGGAGAAGTGATCAAAAATATACGGACCGTACTCATCAACGAAGCCAATGTGCAAACCTTCGTGTCGCAATACGATTACGACACCTGGAACCGCATCCAGGCCATGTACTATCCTGACGGCGAAAAGGTGGAATATTTCTACAACCCCGCCGGCAAACTGCAACGCATGAGCGGTGTGAAACAGGGCGATTCTTACACCTACGTCGCGCAACTGGGCTACGATAAATTTGAACAACGGGTGTTCCTGGAAAACGGCAACAACACCGAAACCCGCTACGAGTACGAACCCAGCCGCCGCCGCCTCAGCCATCTCGACACGCGCAACCTGGCGGGCCGAACCTTTATCGATAATGACTACGCATACGATCTGGTGAACAACATATCGGGCATAACGAATAAGGCGCCCGTGCCCTCGCACCTGCAATTGGGCGGCTCCTCCCGGTACGAATTCACCTACGATAATCTCTACCGGCTCAGCGGAGCAAAAGGCGTGTGGACGGGCACCAACCGGCGGGATACGTTTGCACTGAGCATGACCTACGACAGCCTGCACAACATCACCCGCAAAAACCAGCTGCACCTGCGCGACTCCATGCCGCAACCCGAGACCCATTACGACAACACCTACCTGTACGCCGGCGCCCGCCCGCATACCCCCGGAAAAGTGGGCGGAATGCTTTTTACCTACGACCTCAACGGCAATCTGACTGAGCAACGCGGCGAGAACTATTTCGATTTTCAGCAAATGATCTGGGACGAAGAAAACCGGCTCATGGGCGTGTCCAACAACGGTTACCTCAGCCGCTACACCTATGACGCCGGCGGCGAGCGGGTGCTCAAAAGCCACGGCGGTATCCAGGGCGTATTCATCGACGGCGCGCCGGCGGGCGTGGTGAATCACCGCAACAATTACACGGCGTATATCAGCCCCTATTTAGTGGCGCGGGAACATAGTTTTACCAAACACTACTACGTGGAAGGCCAGCGCATCGCCAGCAAAACCGGCACGGGGAAATTTTACAACCAGCACTGGTTCAATCGCGGCATCACGGCCGGCGGGCGCAACTACACGCAACGTATGCAGGAGCTCCAGAAGGCCGCCAATGCGTATTATTACGGTTCCCTGCACATCGCGCCGGGGCCGCCCACGCTGCCGGGCTATTACGCCCAGCCGGAGATCACCGGCGCCCCGATCCCGCAACCGGGGCTGGATTCGGCTTACATCTACGCGCCTGCGGGCTGGCCGCAACCCCCTGTCGGCCAGGCACCCGGCCCGGCGCCCGGCGCGCCTACGTTGCCCTACAACTCCGCGGTGACCAACGAAACGGTACCCGCCGGTTACGCCTTCTTCGGCGATGGTCAGTTCAACTTCGAAGGCAACCAGTTTTTCTACCACCCCGACCACCTCGGCAGCTCCAGCTACATTACCGACATCAACGGTACCGTACGCCAGCACCTCGAATACCTGCCCTTCGGCGAAACCTTCGTGGACGAGCACAGCAACAGCGATGTGCAACCCTACCTGTTCAACGCCAAAGAATTAGATACCGAAACGGGGTTGTACTACTACGGTGCGCGCTACTACGATCCCAAAATTTCGATGTGGGCGAGCGTGGACCCATTGGCGGAGAAGTATGCGGGATGGAGCCCGTATAATTATACGTTGTTGAATCCGGTGGTGATGGTGGATCCGGATGGAAGAAGCGCTATTAAAATATTACAATCGACAGCAGATTTTTCGGTTGCTTTTGCCGATAAGTACACTGGAGGTTATGCAACACGTATAAATAAATTGCTGGGTAACAACGAAGTGATAAATACAAAATCTGATGTATATCATATCGGATCTGCGGCTGGAATATTTTTTAACGCAGCTCTTCCGAGTGGAAAACTTAAGACCGCGATTAGTATGCTTGGGGATTTTGCGGATGGTTTTGAGGCCGTTGCAGCATTTAAAGATGGAAATATAGAGAAAGGCATTAGTAGATCCTTACAATTACTTGTGAAACACGTTGTGAAAGTGGCATCTGGGAAAAACGGCCTGAATTTAGATGGCGTTTCAAAATCTCTTGTCACTGGTTTCGCCAAGGAAGGGTCAAAGCAATTTTTGAACGCAACTCTTCCTGAAAAGGGCCAGCCAGCTAAGGGAACGTTTACTCCTGATTTACCATCGTCCTCCACACCAAACGATCGTATAGAAATAGGAGTTCCGGGTCAGCGTCTATCACGGCCGATTAGCTCACGTACTGGTTGGGATTCTGAAATGTAACTCGTGGCCCATAGTCTTCCATAACCCACAATCTGCTCGGGAGGGTCCCCCGCTGGCACATCGTCTTCTTTAATCACCGCTGGTCTATAGTCTTCAACAACCCGTGATCTGCTCGGGAGGGTCTCCGACCCGACCCGCGCGCTGTCTGCCACACCCCAAAAAAACCACCATCACCGTAATCACTCACTTTTTTAAAGCACACCAAATATGAAACGATTCGTATAGCCGGCCGGCCTGCTCCAGGCAAAACACGCACTCACGCCACCGCATAATCCTCAATCCGTGGACGCACGTGTGGGGCTCGGAATCTCTCATTTCTTCATTCAAAAACCATTTAACGTACACCAACATGAAAAACGCACTGCACTCGCCGGTGATCGTCCTGGCCATTTTTTGCCTGCACCTATCGGCTCCAGCACAATCCGATTCCGATGCCGTCTACGTGGATACTCAACCGTCCGCTGCCATTCTGGAAACACCACGAAGCGCTCCACCCGACCAACCCGGCCTGGCTGACGCCTGCGGGTACAACATTGCCATTCGAATGATCGGTACGGCCGGCCGGTATTGTCAACGCATGGGATGGGCCGAAAAATTTATCCGCTACAAATGGGAATATCATGTCGTCCAGGGTGATGAAAGAAACTGTTTTGCTTTGCCCGACGGCAGGATCGCCGTTTTCGAAGGTTTGGCCCGTTCTGTCGATCGCGCCGACCAACTGGCTTATGTCGTCGGGCATGCCATCGGTCACGTATTATCGGGTCACCAGCCCCGGAACCGAAAGCAGGACTTGCCGTCGCGCTCGCCCTTCAGCGCCCGGGCCTGGGCAGGTATGGAAAATTTTGAACGCCTGGCGCTAGGCATAGACCCGGCCTACCGCGACGCCGACGAGCAGGAAGCCGATCGGATTAGCCTGACCCTTATGCGCTTGGCCGGTTTCGATCTGAAGGAAAGCGTATCCGGACGCTGTATTAACATGCCCCATAAACACACCGCAAAAACTCCATCCCCTACTTCGCCTCCAATATCCCCTCCGAAAACTGCACGTTAAACTCCCCGATCAACCGGGATACTTCCGCCCCCGAAAGCATTTTTTCGCGATCTATACTTTGATAAATATTTCCCGGAAACGGCGAAAAAGCCAGGGAGCGCCCGCTGTTCAGCGCGAGCAATACGCCAGGCCTGTCGAGGCTGAATTGTACCGGCGCATTGGATCCGGGTATCCATTCGGTCAGGATATTGCCACCGCTGTCCCACAATTTTGCGGTTCCATCCTTTGAAGCAGTCAACACAAACCCATTGTCTGCCGGCAAATCGGCCCATATAATATCTTGCTGGTGCCCGGAGAATTCCTGTTTTAAGGTCCCCTGGGCATCCCAAAGGCGCGCGACCCGGTCTTTACCCCAGGTGAGGGAATAAACCCCGTCGGCGCTCCGGGCAAGGCCTGTTGTGGTACCGGCCGGCGCCAGGGCGTGGTGCAACAAACCGTCGCTGTTATACAACTCCACCCGGCCGGTGCTGAGCCGGGCGGCAAAACCGGCATATGTAGTGGAAAAAATCAGGTCTTTTATTTCCCCCGCAGCCGGTTTGATGGTGGCTATCAATTTGCCTTGGTGCGACCACAAAGCAGCGCTGCCGTCGGAGAAGAGCCCGGCAATGCGGTGATGGATGGGAATGATCCAGACCCGGTGCAGAAACTTGCCGTCCTGTTCCAGCGTCGCCAGCGGGTTGCCCCGGGTATCCCAGCTGCGGGCAGTGCCATCGGCGGAGCGGGTGAGCAGGAAAGTACCGTCCGGCGAAAAGATCAGTTCCTGAATATTGGCGGTATGTCCGGTCAGTAAAGCGACTGATTTTCCGCTGCGATCCCACAAGCGGGCCGTGTTATCGCGCGAGCCGGTGGCGACCAGGTTTCCATCGGGCGAAAATGCCGCGCAGCGGATCGCCTCGGTGTGACCGCTCAGGGGGACTGCACCGGTGCCGGCGGCGTCGAGCAGTTGAGCGGTGTTATCCCGGCCCCAGGCAACGAACAGGTCTCCGCCCGGCGCCGGAACCACGTGGGTAAACTTAGCGTCTAATTGTGTGACCCGGGCAGCAGAACCGGCCTCACCGGACCTTTTTATGCTATAAAACGACCCGTCCGAGGTTTTTACCAGCACCGTTTGTCCGCCGGCAACCTGTTGCATGGATTCGACGGCGTTCGGGCTGTCAAACCAGTATTCGGTCAGTGAATCGCGCACGGCTTCACCGAACGCGCGCATCATCACCCCCATCGTATCGGGGCCGGCCATTTGCAGGGCTAAGTATGCCAGCACCAGGGCGTCGGATTTCCGGCCTTTCTGCCGAATCATATCGCTGAGCAGGGCCAGCCGCAGCGACTCGGCTTTTATGCCCCGTTCGCGGGCGAGTTTGGCGTTCGCCTCCGCTTCTTTGCGGGCTTTTTCTTCCGAAACCTTGGCCGTTTCGGCTTCGCGCTGCGCGGCTAAAGCTTTTTGATACGCTTCTTTTTCTTTTTGAACGGCGACCTCCAGGTCTTTCAACTGGTTGGACTGGCACTGCCGGATCAGCTCGGTAAGATCGTAACCCGGCGGTTTTTCTTTGCAGGTAATGAGCGCCGCCCAAAAAAGACTGCCGGCCTCGCCGTAATTTTTTTGTTTCATGAGCCGCAAGCCATCGTCGAGCAACTCCTGGCACTTGTATTCAGCCTGGGCATTCAGGGAGCAACAACACATCCAGAATAGGGCTGTGCAGATCGGTAGGTTGATTCGTTTCATGGCCGGCCGTTTGAGAAAGTGAAGGAAATACCGATACCCGGATAAGGGCTTTGCGGCAGCATCGCCGGCCGCAGTTGCAGGGAAGACAAGGCGGGCTGGGTGCAAAATTTGTCGTACACCTTTTGCCGTTTCCGAATTTTCATCCAACGGAAAGTATACCACAGGGCATCGGCGCCGAGCAGTGCCCAGCCGGCATAGGTGCAAATCCGCGCTGCTTTTCGTTTGTCTTCGGCGGTTTGGAAAAACGGGTCATCGGCTTCTTCCCGGGGATTACCGGCTGCCCAGGCAAGTTGGTATTGCTCGTAAGCGTCTTTTTTCTGCTTGTTGTACACCTGACCCAGCCCGATCAGCACCACGCCTGCCGCGCCGGCGGCGTAATGCGGCAATTGTTTTTGCAGGGTAAATGCCGGGCGCCCGCTTTCGCAATTGACGGCGCCCATAAGCGAGCGCTGCACGTACAGGGTGTAGACGGCGCCGAAGTCCGGGAGCTGTTCGGCAAAATTCAGCCACACGCGTTGGCGGATTTCTTTACCGCCGGCCGTCGGGGGTGTTTCCGTGAGTTCGTAGGGTTTTGGCGCGATGGAATCGCCGTTGGGCGCGCGGAGACCGAGGTTGATTTCGTAGGACAAGTCGTTTTTCGTTTTGCCCGGTTCGTAGGTCAGCACGAGGTCGCCCTCCTGCAGGGTGATGGCGGTGATGACGGGGAAGTCGCCGTTTTTGGCGTGGAGGAGGGTTGGGGGGGATTGCCAGTTGAGGGATAACTGGCGGTTGGCGGTTGTTATCCGGAAGAGTAGGCTGTCGGCGGTGGTATGGAGGGGATAGAGATTTTGGGCTACAACTGTCATCCACCCGGACAAGCAGCAGACCACCATAACTGCAAATTTTTTCATCTTACCTTTTAGTTTTCAGGTGTATAAATCCAAAAATCACTATAGATATCCGGGTCAAAACCCTGCCCGTTACTCTTCAGCTTAATCCCGCGGCCGGTACCGAGAAAACCCCGGCCCTGCACGGAAAACCCAAGCGCGTCCGCTCTTTTTTCTCCTGGGAACTCCGTCTGGGCACTCCAGGTAGCGGAATAGGGGTCAAATTCCCACCAATCGCTGAGATACCCCGAAAAGGTGTTGTAGCCGGTGCCGTAGAAGGCTTTGTTCCCGATTGAAAAACTCACCGCACCGATGCGGGAAAGCCCCGGGAAAAAGCCGGCCAGCTCCCATCGGCCGGTATCCTGCGCGCTGCTTGGAGGAATAAATTTCCAAAAGTCCCGGAGTTGTTGTCCACCAAAGGTTTCGCCACCGCCGGCATAGCCGGTGTCTGCCACGGCAAAAGCGGAGGCCTCATAACGTCCGAGTTGGTAAACTTTTGAATCGAATGTACTGATACGCAAAGGAAGAGACGCCACTTTCCGCCAGCCGCCTGTATTAGGATCGTACTCCCAAAAGTCATTTCTGTATTGATCCGGTTGGCCACCTAAAGCCAGCGTAGCGCCGGCGCCTACATACGCTTTGCCCTGCACTGAAAACCCTGTTGCCCCGGTACGAAAAGGCGCAGGCAAGCCGCTTAAAAATGGAATATCTTCCCCTTTTTCCCAGGTATTACTTGCGATAGCGTATTTCCAAAAATCCACCGTTGATAAATATCCGCCGGCAGGCGGCACGAAATCGCCAAAAATGACATACACCGTATCCAGGCCCGGTATTACAAACGACAGTGCATTCGTGCGGTTCAGTCCAATATCCGTTGGAAACGGGGCAAGATTGCTCCAACTCCCGGCTCCACTGTTACCCGACGGATCGAACTGCCAAAAAACATTCGACTGTGTGGCCTGGAAACATTCGGCTACCGAGTTACATCCAAAACCCGCATAGCCCCATCCGTTCAGGCCCACTCCCAGCCCTTCTCTGTACGCTTGAAACGGCGCGCCGATTTTCCAGCCGTCCCTGACCCGAAAGGTATCGACCAACTGGCTGTAGAAAATATCATTTTCTCCAATGGCATAAGCGCGCACATAGTAGGTGGTGTTGAACGGCAAACCCACCAATGAACTGGTAAATACCATATCGACCTTGGTAGTGCCCAGGTTGGTGGTATCGCAGCCGGCGGCCCCGATAGCCGGCATTTGATTAGTAGTGGAAAATACATGGCCGAAAGCGCGTATCGGTTCGTTCTGGGCTGTCACGCCCACTAAGCGTCCGGTGAGCGCTGCACTGTCATTTACCACCGATGCAAACCCCATTGACATCACCACAATCTGATCCAGGCTGTAGGGCTCCGTTTCGCCGTATACCAACCGTTCGCCTAAACGGGCATAAGCCCGGTAAAAAATGATCTGACCCTGTTTCATCGGAAACGATGCGGATATATCGCCGTTCCCGGCCGGAGGCGACACGGTAATGTCCGCCAGGCCGGGCGAGAGGTCGCGAACGGCTTTTTCATTTTCAGACCAGACAAAACCGCAGGCGTCCGCGCGCTGCCGGTTCAGCCCGTCGATCCTGCCCTGAAATAGGATAGTTCCCACATCTGTTTGGGCCGGCGGTTCCGTTACCACGGTCAAAAACTCCAGTTCTTCCAGGTTGTGATCGAGACACCCACTGACCAACAGGAGAAAAACAAGTATAACGGGGGCGATTCGCATGTTTGCCTATTTTTTAGAAACATTTACCTTATACACCATAATAGCATCCTTGAGTCGTATCTGCACCAGGTACATACCGGCCGGCTGGTCGGATATATCCAATACCAGGGTTCCTTGTTGCAGCATCCCGTGTTGTTGAAAATGTACGCTGCGCCCCAATATATCCAACACCGAGGTTTCCACCGCTGAATAGGTTTCGAGTTCCAGTTGCAGGTATATCCGGCCGCTGGTCGGATTGGGGTATAGCAGCACCCGGTGTTTTCCAGACTGATCATCGATACCGATCGTGCCGATAGCCAGGACGGCGGAAGATACCGTACAGCCCAAGGTATCCGTCACAATCACTGCGTAAAAGCCGGCAGGCACGGAATCCAGTAGCGCTTGTTTTTCGCCGGTCAACAAGGTATCGTTTTGATACCATTGAAAACCGTATTTCCCGTTTCCGCCCTGCACCGTTACCTGAATGGAGCCGTCGGACTGACCGCCGCTGGCATTTATGATGACCGAATTGGTCAGTACGAGCGGATCGGGTTGCGATAGAACGAATGCTGCAGTGCCCTGGCAATTAGCATCGTCGATAACAGTCACGCTATAGGCGCCGGCCGGCAAACCGTTAATGGCCGGCAACACGGAATTATTAGACCACAGATAGCTGAAGCCCGGTGTGCCACCGGTTACCACGGTTTGAATGGCGCCGTTGGATTCACCAAAGCAACGCACGGGGCTGACCAGCGAGATCGCGGTCTGCAACGCAGGGTTTACCTTTACCTGTACCGAATCGGTGGCGGCGCAGGCATTTGCCGTCACCGTGAGGTAATAAACGGTCGTTTCAAGCGGTGTCACCACGATATTTTGTGTCGTTTCGCCCGTGCTCCACAGGTAGGCATAGCCCGCGCCGGCAGTGGCCGTCAGTGTAGCAGAGTTACCCGCGCAAACAGCCATAGCAACGCCGGCATTAGCGGCCGGTAACGACCTGATGATCACTGTTACTTTCACCCTGGCCGATAAACAATCGTTGATCCGGTTGCGGGTTTGGGCAAATATTTCACCGGGACCGGTAGGTTGGTAGGCCGTTGTATCCCCGGCAAGCAGCAGGCCACCTGTCGGAGCGTCGTACCAGTCGACCGTTTCATCTGCCCCGACCTGCGTATTGAGCAACGGGATAGCCTCATTTGCACAAATTTCGATCGACACCGGTAGTTGAGGCGGCGCCACATCCGGACAGGCGCAGTCGGGGGCCGGGAATGCTATGGTGTCCGAACAGTCGGCCGCATTTTCCAGGCTAACCGAAAGGTCCTGCCCTTTTATTATGCCGCTGACGCGGTAACGGTCGTTGCCGAGCGGCGTGAAGGTTCCCTTGTCCGGCGTCACGTTAATGGCATCGGTGGTAAATTCAGCCGACCAGGTTTTCAAATTTGCAGCGCAATAGGCAGAGTCGAGATGTGCAGCGGGGAGGGGTTTTACTGTAATCAGCATTTGATCTGTCACGGCCGGACAGGGCCCCGGGGGATCGTTGCCCTGGAGGGTGAGCGTCACCGAACTCACACCGGCGGGCGGCACGTAATACTGTGCGCTCAGCGCATTATTGTTCGGGAAAAAGACGCCGTCGGGTACATCGGCGCTCCATGTTCCACCATCCGTCCCACCCAGACTCACCGTAAGCGACACCTGCTCTCCGGCGCAAACAATTCGATCCACACCGGCATTCACTATCACCGAATCGCGCACGGTAAGCATGACCGGGGTACGGTTGGCGCTGATACATTGCGTGACGATGTCCCGGGTTTGGGTGTAAAAGGTTGCCGTCTGGGCTACCGGCGGTTTATAACTCAAGGTGCCCACACCGCCGTTCAGAATAAGGGCGCCGCCTGCCGTGAACCAGTCCACCGTCTGTGTGGCCGGATTGACTACCGAAACGTTCAGAAACGGTATAGCATCGCCCTGGCAAATTTCCCGGCTCACCGGGTTGATCGGGGCGGCTACCGGCGGGCAGGGACAATTGTTAACGGCCACGGTACGCGTGAAGGCACAGGTGGTATTTGCATCTTGCGCAGTGATTTGAACGGTTGTGCCGACAGGGATATTCAGAATCACATATTCGCCCTGCGTGATCGGGATGTAAGTATAAACCGGCGACGTGATAATACCGGTACCATCAGTCAGCACCTGAAGGCTATATGTTTTCAGGTCGTCGGAACAAATCGTATCGGTAAATAACAACGTGGGAAGGGGTTGTATGCTCAGCGTCACCTCGGTGCAGGAAAGGCTTGGACAGTTGTCCACATTATTGCGGGTTTCGGCGCAATAGGTACCCGCTTCGGGTGGGGTCAGGCTCAAGCCCTCCCCAACTTTTATCCCAAACTGATTGTACCAATAGGCCGTTTGATCGGGCCCTACTTTGACGGTAAGATTCGGGAATGTTTGCCCGCTGCATATCGTGGTGTCGCCCCCCGAAACCGGCGGCGCAATGGTCGTATCGCAGCTGCAAACAGGAGATATGACCAATTGACTCAAACTACAGGTTGTTTGTGGATTTGTCACGGTCACCTGAACATCCTGCCCGGCCAATAAACCGCTCAACAAGAACGAGCCATTTGAACCGGACGGCGTGCCCTGGCTCGCGGCAACCGTGTTACCGGGGGCCGTAGTCACTATAAGACTGTAAGTGGTCAGGGTGCTGTCGCAGGTTTTGCCGCTGACCTGAAATGCCGGTAGCGGATGAATGATCAGTTGTGCGGCCGTTAAACCGGCGCTTTTACAATTACTGATCGTATCCAGGGCTTCCACGTTGAAAATCCCCGGGCCGGATGGCTGGAAAAAGGTGGTCAGCGGCGCCACCAATGTACCGGAGGCGTCGTACCAGTTGGCTGTTTGATTGGGCCCGACATTTACCTGAAGTATCGGAATAGTTTCCCCTGCACATATTTCGACAGGATTGATGCCCAAAACAACCGGCGGATCTATCGCCTGAACACAAGGACAAGGTATTCCTTCCAACAGCGTATCGCGGGAACAGCCAGTAAGCGTATCTGTGATGGTGATCGCCAGCGGCGTATTCACCGGAATTGCACTGACGGTGAAACTGCCGTTGCCGCCGGTAACAACACCGGGGCCGGCAACAATCACCACGTCCGGGTTCACAATGACTTCCCGGCTATAGGTCAACCGATTGGGTGCGCATAGTGGCAAGGAAACCGAAATAGACGGCAGGGCATAAATACTCAGCGAAACGGGTGTTTTGACGGCACTTGTGCAGCCGTCATCCGGATTCCGGGCCTGTACGAAATAGGTTCCCGGCGAGAACGGCTTGAAGAAAAGCGTGTCGGGCGCCACATTTACGTTATTGGCATTGAACCAGTCCGCCGTCAAACCAGGCGCAACGGTTACAGACAGCACCGGTAAGGGCGCGCCGGGGCAAATAGCGGCATCGCCTCCGGAAACCGGCGACGGAATAGTGAGGCAGGCGCAATCGGGCGCCAACACCGTCTGACTTCGGAAACAGCCGGTAACCGTATCGGAAACAGTCAGTATTACGTCCTGAGCTGCCTGAATACCGGTAACTATAAATTGGCCGTTTGTCCCGGAAACCACACCGGTGCTCGCCGCCAATACGGCGCCCGGGGTAGTTTGTACCGCCAAATCGTATACCGACAGGTTCGGCGCGCATACCGTATCCGTCAGGGTCAGTACCGGGGTGGGGTGAATGGTAAGTTGTACCGGCGTTCGTTCCGTACTTACACAATTGTTCAGGGTATTTCGGCCTTCTGCAAAATAAAGACCACTTGCCGAAGGCGAGAAGTTCGGGGTATTTTGCCCTTGCGACAGTACCATACCGCCGGTTGGAACATTGTACCAGTCCACGGTTTCGTTGGGCCCTGGCACCGTGGCGGTCAGCACAGGCGTCTCCGTATCGCACACGGTTCGGTCTCCGCCGCTGACCGGGATACTGACGTTGCAGACACAGGTGGGCGGGGTTACTGTCAGGGTGCTTTGACACAGATCATTAAAGGCGGTCACGACAGCCTGACTGCCGATAGGGACATTACGAATGAGCCATACGCCGTTTACAAATTCTTCCGTACCCGGCTCGGATTCAACATTATCACCATTGGTGTTTACCGAAAAAGAGTAGGTCAGAAAATCGGGCGCACATATCGTATCTGAAATAATAATATTCGGCGCCGGATCTACCGTGAGGTCGATTTTACGACGGGTAAGACTGGCACAGCCGCCGGGAATTTGTGCTTCGGCATAATAGGAACCCGAGACAGGAGGCATAGGCGTATAGACCGGGGAATTCGGCAGCAATATATTGCCGCCGGCGGGCATATCGTACCAATTCACCACTTGTCCGGCAAGGACGCTGACTGTCAGGTTTGGCGCCGGATCATTATTGCAAATCCGGATTTCGGGTGGACTTACCAGGGCCGGCGTTGCAGGCCGCTGGCCAGGGGTGAACGAAATATCATCCATGTCCGTTTCCGGGCAGTTGGCGTCTTTATTTGTAATAGTTACCGTATAGGTTTGCGACCCTACGCTGGGCAGGAATTTTATATCAGGCAACGTACTGTTATCACTCCATTTATAATTATAGATGGACGCCAGGCTTTGAGTCGGATCCAGCGGATTGACGCCGACATCAGCGGTCAGGGTAATCGAGTCGCCTTCGCAAAACTCGGTGACGCTGGGTACGATCTCCACCGTAGCGGGGATACAGATGCCATCCTGTTCAATGAGCACCTCATAGCGGAAGAAATCAGGCCGGTATTCGGCGACGAAACGCAGCACGGCATAGCGGGGCAGCGGTGAAGTGTTTGGCTCTAACTGTATTCGGATGGGATACACTCCCCCCCCGGTGCCGGCGTCCGGCGTTACGGCCAGCCAACTGTCATCGTCGGCCACAATTTCGAGGTGCCAGGGAATACTGGCGAGAAAATTGACCGTACGAGTCTCCGCGGTATAACGTGTACGTACGCGATAACTGGAGCCACCGAATGTGATCGGATTTGACAACGTAATACCCTTTATTTCGCTGTTGGCAGCCGCCCCGAAGACATTGGTAGCCGTGATAGCGGGGGGTACGGTATCGGAATATTGTACCAGCATTTCCCGGAAATTCCGGCTGCCGGCGCCCGTTTGGGCCAACCAGATAAACAGGCTGTCGCCGTTGTAATAATAGCATTTGGTGGAGTCGTCCGGGGCATTTTTATTCAGGGGAAAAATCATCCCGGTCGCTGCAGCCGTATCATAGAAGAAGCTGTATTTCACCTCGTTGCTCGAGAGATTGTTGACACTGTCGCGGAAATAAAAAGATATGATATCATTGGGAGAAAAATCGTACAAACCCTTCAACATCCGCACCGTATGCGGCAATAACGTATCGTACAACGCACAACCGCAGGACTCGGATTGTATCAACAGTTTTTTCCCGGAAGGCGCCTGTGGAATAACTGGGGCAGGTTTAGGTACCGACAGTATATTGCACCCTTCCGTAAACTTTATAAAAAAGGGCTTCGGTTCGCAAACGGCAAACAAATCAAAATTCTTGGCCCCTGTTGGAAAAGCCTTATCGATAATAAGAAAATAGTTCCCCTCCGGCAGCCATTCACTCAGCACTGCGACACTATCGGTCACCGTCGTTTCAGCATAATTCAGGCACTCTTTTCCACATTCATACGAACTGAGAAACAGGCCCATCGGAACAAGGGCCTTAAGCGCCACGGAAATAATACTGGGCCGGTCCAGGGTTATTTTATAAATTTTTTCACCGCCGGAATAAGGACGGGCGCCACCGTAACATTGCCGGTAAGGGCTGTTGGCAGCCGAGGTATCAAACACGGAGATGTCTGAGACCACGTTCTGTACTATGATTTCTGTGCCCTGCTCCAAACAATCCAGGTTCAAAACTTCAAAGTTGGCATTGCAGGGGCCGTCCGGCTTAACCGACAGGGAATAAGTAGTATTGACGGTGCCGGTGATCACAATGTAGTAAAAGCTGTCGCAGGTATAGGGGGTGTAAATGCCGGAGTTGCCTATTTCCTGGAGACATTGCTGGCCATTGTTGCAAGCGCCGCCCGGCCCCATAGTATTGCAGGCAAAAACGAACGCTTTGGCTTTCGCCAGGTTACTGGTGGGGTTAAAATTCAAATCAAGGATGTCATTGTCGTTTTTGGAGAAAACATACACATCGGCGTAAAGCGGCGAGGGCACATTGCCGCCGTAGGCACTGATAACGCAGGGATCGAGCCTGATCAATTCGGGCGCATAGTCGGAGCCATCCAGATCACCGGTATATTCATCCCCGCGATAAATAAACGTCCCCCCATAATCGCAAACTGAATTACAGCCGCCCCACTCCGCAGACGTGTACAGGTCGCAACGGGCGGCGGCGGTACTGGGGTAATTGGCGCCGTTTTCCACGCACACCGGTGCGCCGCCGCCGCTACAATCGTTTGTTTTTTTCCAAACGCAGATATTATCTATCCGAAAATCGGCATTATCCTCCGCCACAAATTCTATGGCGTTCATCCGGTTCAGGTTAAAATTCACCCCGGCCTGCGTATAACCGGTACTGAATACCCAGGAGGTCACAAAATTGTTGTTGATCCAAAGTTCTGCAACATTTTTCGTCATGTCGTTGATCTGCACCACATTCATCCATATACCCTGCGGATAGGGAAACGTGGCAATGGGCGCATTGGCCGGATTGCCGAGCCGCACCTCACCTGTGCCGTTTGCGTTGAACCGGACATGGTAGCCCCAGTTGACAAACCCCGTGCCGGGGCCCCGGTGTAGCAAATTGTACCGGGCTTGTTTGCCGGGCGCCACATTCATTTTCCACGACAACCGGAAGCGGCCGGAACCCGGCAGCGGCTCGTCTTTTTCCAGGGTATATACCACACGCGGTTTGCTGGAGCCTTGTGTTTTTATATGGGCCCCCTTACCGGAAAACCCCGCCGTCGTCACTACGGCATCTACGGAAAGGCTGTCCCACGATTCCCACCGCGAGGATTGTGGGGTCAGGGCTTTTCCGGACAGATAATTTTCAAAATCATCGCAAAAAATGGTTTCGCCGGTAGGCGAGTCGTTCCCGGGCTCTATACAATTGCAGGTACAGTCTACCGTAAGTTGATATTTTCCAATACCAAACCAATCTTTATTATCCACAATCAGGCTGTAAGTGCCCGGTACCGTGAGGTAAACATCGAGCACTTCGCGGGAAATACCGTTGGCTAAATTATATTCATTGGTATAATAACATCTCTGGACAAAAGCGCAGGAATCAAGCAAAAACATATCCAGGTCCGTGTTATTCAAGATATCCAGCACAAACCGGATATTCGTCGGCCCCCCGATAGTGATCTTATACTGCTTGTCGTAACCATTCACCAGATTGGCCGTATCATCGTCGATACAGGGATAGTTATTTACGTTATTATAGTTGTTGTACAGGGAATCGCCGTATTTTGTAGAATCAATCAGCTGATCGCCGCATTGTATCCACGTGAACAGCTCGCATGGTGTAGGGCCTTGAGCCGAGATTTTCTGTGCGAAAATCAGATTAATCAACAAAGCGATTGCGAAAGGAGTAAAAAGTCTGCGCATACATGTTGGTTTTTTAAAATGAATAATTCGGATAAACTGCAACAGCAGCCAGCCGGCAATGTGGGTCGTGAAGCGAATATTGAATGCGGCAGGAAAGCGGCGGGAAAAGGCGGCCCCGGCCAGGGGATTACCGGATTAATGGAAAGGTCAAATAATGTCGGCAAATATACTTTGCAATATTGGAGTGAACAACAAACAATTTTGAAGTTAATAATAAAATAAGCCCAATTTTCAACAAATCACCAGCAATTTTCGGTTTGTACGATCTACCCGGTTTTCGAGGTGTAGTCTGCGAGGTACGAGCAGGCGACATCTCGAAAACCAGCCAAGAATACACCATTTGAGATTGAAAAAGGTGTCGTTGCAACTGTTTTTGAGATGTCACCTGCTCGTGCCTCGCAGACGACACCTCAAAAACCGGCCATTCCCGACAAACCGAGAATCGCCGGCAAATCACCGTTGCCGGCACAATTCCAGTTTCCGCGCCACCTCTGCATCTCCCGGTTTGAGCCGCAAGGCTTTTTCAAAGTTCTGCATCGCCAGGTCGTACTTTTTCGCGTTGTACAACGCGTCGCCAAACAGCCGGTATTCCTGGAATTTGGTCTCGATATCGCGTGTCGTTTGCGCAATCCTGTTGTCGATCCGGTCGTCCCGGTCCGTTTTTTGGGCTTCCCCGTATTGGGCCAGCGCGGCGCGCAGGTCGCCGCCGGCAGTCAGGCTGTCGCCGGCGGTCATGTAGCGTTGCACCTGTTGCCACTTGCCCCGAAGTTGTTGAATTTCCGTTTGTTCCGACGTTTTCAACACAGAAACAAATTGTTCCGTACCCTGCAATTGCTGGAGCGCTTCGGCGTATTTACCATCCATTTTCAGCGCGGTGGCGATGTTGCGCTGGGCCTGCATGGCATTGCGGGCAATTTCGATCTTCGCGCGATTGGCAGCCAGAAACTGCACCCAGGCCAAGACAAAACCGATCAGCGCAATAGCCGCCAGGGTGAGCCCGACGATGGCAACCCGCCGCGCCTGTTTGCGCTTCCGGCGTTCTTCCTCCAGTTCGGCGTGTTCGGTTTTTTCGGCATGGCGGAGGCTGTCGGCCACGTATTTTTTGATGTCGTCGTCAAGCCGGTCTTCCAGCAGGGGCAGGAGTTCTTCCGCGGCGTTGAGTTGCCGGCGGGTCAGGTATTCGCCGGTGTCGGCAAATTCGCGGTAGTTGTGTTGCAGGCGGCGCAGCGTTTCGTTGAGGCGGCGCTGCTGGCCGGAGCGCTGCTTGTCGATCAGAATAGCCAGCGCATCGTGGGCCAGTTCCAGGTGTTCGTCGGCCACGCGGAGCAGGCGGGCCTGTTCGAGCAGTTGGCAGCAGGCGCCCAACGCCTGGGGCGACAGGGGGCGGAAGAGGTCGGCCCAGCGTTTTTCCACGATCAGATCGTCGCCGCGGCGCTCGAAGCCCACGGGGCGTTTGGTGCCCTCTTCCGAGACGAAAGCATCCAGCACTTTTTGTACGGCGTCGCCGGCTGTTTTCGGGAATTGCCGCTCCAGACGGCGCTGGATTTCGAGTTGTTGTTCCTGTAAAAATTTCTCCAGGACGTTTTCTATTTTACCCATCACATCTATTTCCGGACGGGTAAATTCGAGCGGCAACCACTCCCCTGCCGGGTTTTCGCGGTTGGGATACGTGCGGGTAAAATCTTCGCGGTACAGGGAGTCCAGATAAACCTGCAAATACGGCAACTGAATGCCCGCGCGCCCACCGCTGATATTATCGATGATGCGCAGCAGGTTTTCGGCTTCAGGCGCCTGCACGCGGATATTGAACTGCCGGAAAGAACCCTCTAGCACCGATTTCACCTTGGTCGTGCTCATAGGCTCCACGCGCAGGCGCCGGTCGAAGAAGGTGGGTATCGTTTTTTCAAAACCATACAGGTAAGCCAGGTACTCCTCGCGCATCACGAACAGGATGCGACAGGGCAAACTGCTGCTCAAGATATCCCGGATGGTTTGGATAAATGTGGCGCGTTCGTCCGGCTTACCGAGGATAAATAGTTCCTCCAACTGATCAAAAATGAAATACACGGGGCGCAGACCGGCCACGTAAATTTCTTCAAGGGCATCTACAGCCGTGCCGTAATCGTCGAGGCCCGAAGCCTGGCGCAGGCGCTGTGCCAGGGATTGGTTGATATCCGTTTGCCGGCGTATGAACAGGGGGTACCAGTCCGTCGCGTCGAAGCGGGCCGCCAGGCCGCACTGGATCAGGCTGGTTTTTCCGGTGCCCGACTGGCCGTACACGAGTATCAGCCGGTTCCGGGTCACCATGTCGTACAGGGCGGCCACTTCTTCCTCGCGTCCGAAAAAAGCCTGCCGGTCGTCGATGGTGTAGGCGTCGAGAAACTTAAAGGGGCTGTTCACGGCGTATGCATCGGTTGGTGGAGGATGATTTCGGCAAAGGCTTCAAATTGCTCTTTGACGATGGCGTGATTTTCCGCCGAAATTTCCAGGTAGGGATCGTCGGGTTTATTGACGTATTTAAAACAATAGATATCAGCGGCTCTGACGTAATGGGAAAACAGGTACAGTTTGCAAATTTCGGCGTGCCCCTGAAAAGCATTTTCATCGATCAGAAAAGGCGACAAACTGAGATACTCCCAGGTCTCCTCGTTGATCAGCAGCACGGAATGGTTGTCGAGCGATTTGTTGAGCAGCACAGCCGACACGTCGAAGCCGCCGAGCAGATCGTGCAACATCACGGTGGCGTGGTTGTAACTCGGGTTGCGGCGGTGGCGGTATTTTTCCACGTCGATGCCCTGGATGGTCGCGAGTTTATAGCGGGCCATAAAACCCAGGTGATCATACAGGCAGGCTAAGCTTTCTTCGCCGCGTTTGCACAGGTAGCCGAGCGCCGATTTATCCAATTGATCGTGGCGTACTTGCAAACGCAGGCCGTTGAGGAAATGCAGGGATTCCTGAAAGGTCTGATCCTCCTGCGTGAGCCGCCAGATGTCTTCCAGTTCCCGGACGAAATAGTTGATTTTGTTCTGATTGAAGATGGCTTTCAGCGTTCCGACCAAGGGAAAAAAATCAAAAATTTCCCGGTCGGTGCGCGACAGGCGGAAAAACGCCCGGAGCATTTCAGTCTGGTTCTCCTGAATATCCAGCCGCCCCAGGTTGTCGTGCGCTTCCCACAGTTCTGCCAGCATTGTGAAGGTGAGCAGTTCCATGGAGGTGATGTAGGCCTGGGATATTTGCCGGAGCCGGGCTTCGCTGACCTTATCGAAACCTTCGTTTTCTTTTTCCACCGGCACCATGAGTTTGCGCAGGGGTTCGGCCAGGGGGGCCGGCAGGGCATTGAGCACGGCCATACGTTTTTTGGGGATGGAAATCTGTACGCCGCGCTGGATTTGCTGGTTCAGTTTGCGGATGTCTTCGCTGTCTTCGGCCAGGGCTTTGAAGAGCGTGTCGATCAGGTATTGGTTGGGCGTAAAATTTGCGAAGGTTTCAGTTTCTGCAATCGCCTGAACGGGCAATTTCCAGTCGAGGATATGTTCGTTTTTTTCTGTAAAAAAGAGTCCCCATGCGGGCTCTTCCTCCATTTCGACTTCAAAACCGATATCGCGATGTTCGGTCACTTGTATACCGGCGAATGCGGTTTCCAGCGCGGCTTTAGCCATGTTAAAAGCTTCGCGCAGGGTGAATTGTTGTTGCAGCGCTTCAAAAAAACGGATGGAAAAAAAGGTTGCTTTCCGGTCGCTCACCGGCGCGCTGGTGGCAATTACCACGGGGACGCCGGCGGCCAGCAGTTGCGCCACTTGTCCTTGGGTGGAACAGCCGTTCAGAAATACTAATTTCAACTTCGGGCATTGTCCCAGCATCTGCGCCAGGCCGCCGGCTTGCGCGGCGCCGTCGCCCAGCACCAACCGGTCGCGCCCGGCATGGCCGCTGAACACAAACAGTACCAGCTCGTCGCGGTACAAGGTGATGTAGGCGGGTAGTTTTTCCAGGGTGACGAACGAATCGCGGTGCAACAGGAAATGCCGCGCTTTGGCCCGGGGCGAGAGCACACGGTTGAGGGTATCGTCTTCTTCCTGCAGGGTGGGCAGCAGATCGGCAGACTGATTGGCGAAGGTGAGGAGGAGTGTGTCCATTGGGTTTTGGATTGTGTTTCCGGGCTAAGGTAGGACTATTTGAGCGTTTTGAGAGTCACGTAGCCACTTTAGCGTATTTTTTGAACCACGAAGTTCACATAGTACACATTAGACTTGCGGCGCGTTGACTTTCAACATAGATAACATTCCGCAAGTCTATTAGTACTTAGGATATATTGCTCATGTGTACTATGTGATCTTTGTGGTTAAAAAAATATGCTAAAGCAGGAAGCCATCCAGGGAAAGCAAAGGGTTAGCCCCCTCTTACTTTGCGCCTTTGCGCCTTTGCGCGAAATTAATTGTACTCTCCACTTTGTGTCTTCGTGCCTTTGTGTGAAATGAAAAGGTTCCAGTAGCGTGGTCCCACTCACACCACCTGTAACTTCGCAAACTTCAACACCAGCCGCCGCTCCGGCAATTCGTCGCCTTTAAATTGAATAGCCGCTACCTTGTTGTCTTTCGGTCCTTCCACGCTCACCACTTTGCCTTCTCCAAATTTCAGGTGCAACACGGTCACGCCGCTCACGATGGCTTCGGGCGGCGAGGGTTTGAAGTCGGCGGGCACGACCATGGGCGCCTGGGATGGTGTGCGGGTACGTGGATTGGCGAAGTTGCCACTCACGCTCGCCCGCGGGTTGACGGCCGGGGGCGCCGATTGCCGGCCCGATCCGTAGCCGGTGATCAGGTCGAAATGCTGCGCGTCGATTTCTTCCAGGAAACGCGAGGGTTCGCTCGTGCGGATCTGTCCGTAACGGTAGCGGTTCTGGGCGTACGTGATGGTGAGCAGTTCCTTGGCGCGGGTGATGGCCACATAGAACAGCCGCCGCTCTTCGTCTAAGCCGTTGGGGTCTTCCAGCGCCATAAACGACGGAAAGAGGTTTTCTTCCAGGCCGGTCACGAATACGCTTTTGAATTCCAGGCCCTTTGCCGCGTGCGTACTCATCAGGGTGATGTAGTCGCGTTCGCCGGCGGACTCATCGGCATCGGTGAGCAGGCTGATGGTTTGCAGGTAAGCGGCGAGGGATTTGTCGTTTGTTATTTCGTCATTGGGCGTTGCGTCATTCGTCATTGGGACATTCGTCATTGGGTCATTCGTCAATTCGTCATTCGTCAATTCGTCATTGGACTGCATATCGGCGAATTCGCTGATGGCGTCGAGCACGGCGTTCACGTTCTCCAGGCGACTGATCCCTTCAGGGCTGTTATCACTTTTCAGGGTGTCGAGCAGGCCCGATTGGCGCAGGATATCGGAAGCCAATTTGTAGGCGCTCTCCGTAGCAGCCCGTTTTTGCCAGTTTTCCACCAGATTGCGGAAACCCGCCAGGGCTTTCCGGACGCGGTCGGTCAGATCGGCAAAAAGCATGGCATCCCACATGGTCATATTGTGCATGCCGGCGTACTGACTCAGTTTATCCACGGTGGCGTCGCTGATCCCCCGGGTCGGGAAATTGATGACCCGCCGCAGTGCTTCTTCATCCCGGGAGTTGACGGCCAGGCGCAGGTAAGCGACCAAATCTTTGACCTCCTTGCGCTGGTAGAACGACAACCCGCCGAATACCCGGTAGAGCAGGTTGAGCCGGCGCAGGTGCTCTTCAAACTTGCGGCTTTGGGCGTTGGTGCGGTAGAGGATGGCAATGTCCGAATTATACAGGTGGTGCCGGTGCTTTTGCTCCAGGATGAGGTCGGCTACGCGGCGTCCCTCTTCGTCGTCGGTGACGCACTTCACGAGTTTAATTTTATGCCGGTCTTCCTTATCGGTCCAGATGGTTTTGTTCAACTGGCGCCGGTTGTAAGTAATTACCTCATTGGCGGCCGATACGATATGGTGGGTGCTGCGGTAGTTTTGCTCCAGTTTGAACACCTGCAGGGCAGGATAGTCCTTTTCAAAATCGAGGATATTGTCGATGGTGGCCCCCCGGAAAGCGTAGATACTTTGCGCGTCGTCGCCCACGATGAACACGTTTTCCGGGCTGCCGGGGTATTTCACTAAGCGCCGCAAAATGGCGTATTGCAGAAAATTGGTATCTTGAAATTCGTCTACATGGACGTAGCGGAACTTTTGCTGGTATTTCTCCGCCACGTCGTTGTGGTCGCGCAGGAGGCGGTAGAGTTGCAGCAGCAGGTCGTCGAAGTCCATGGCGCCGGAGCGTTGGCAACGGGCCATGTATTTTTCATAAATATCGGCGATGTAGGGCCGTTTGGCCTGGCGGTCCTCCTGCATCATCTGGGCGTTGTCGCGGTAGGCTTTCGGCGTTATCAGGTTGCTTTTGGCCAGCGAGATGCGCGAGCGGATGGCGCCGGCGCTGTAGGTCTGCGGGTCGAGGCTCATTTCCTTGATGATCGAGCGCAGCAGACTTTGGGTATCGTCGGTATCATAGATGGAAAAACTGGACGGAAAGCCGATTTTATCCGCTTCCATACGCAGTATCCGGGAAAAAATGGAGTGAAAAGTGCCCGCCCATACCTGCTGTGCCTTGGGGCCCACTACTTTTTCAATACGCTCTTTCATTTCCCGCGCAGCTTTATTGGTAAACGTGAGCGCCAGAATTTGCCAGGGCGGCACGCCTTTTTCCAACAGATGCGCGATACGATAGGTGAGCACCTTCGTTTTGCCCGAGCCGGGCCCGGCAATTACCATCACCGGTCCCTCGGTGGTGGTGACGGCCGCGCGTTGCACGGGATTGAGTTCGTCGAGATAGTGAGACATGGTGCGGATGGTTGGATGGTTTGGAGGTTTGGGGGTTTGGAGGTTTGGGGGGTTGGGGGGTTGGGGGGTTGGGGGTTTCTGGTTTGAAGGTTTCTGGTTAGAAGGTTTCTGGTTGTCCATCCCCCAAACCTCCAAACCTCCAAACCCTATATCCGGCAAAAATAGAAAGTTTGAGCGGGAGTAAAATTATAAAATAAAATGTTTTGTGTTTAAATCATAAATCCTCACTTTTGTTTTTGAAAAAAGCAGCCAGAGTCACATTCATAACCATGAAAACAAATGGTGGAATTTACCCGGGATCAGCTCTGGAAAGCGATCCTTGAAGACCTGTTTGATGATTTTCTGCGCTGGTTTTACGAACCTTATCTGCATTTGATTGATTTTGAAAAGCCATTCGAGTTTCTGGACAAAGAATTGCTTAAAATTTATCCGGAATCGGCGGAACAGCAACGGTTTGCAGACAAATTGGTAAAGGTTTGGTTGAAAAGTGGCGAGGATAGTTGGTTTTTGCTGCATGTGGAGGCGCAAAACTACCCCGACCCGGATTTTGCAGAACGGATGTACATTTACCAGTACAGGATTCGGGACCTGCGCCGGCGCGACATCACCGCCTTGGCAATTCTCGCCGATGATAGTCCTCGTTTCCGGCCGAATACTTACCAGCATTCTTTCATGGGAACAACGGTGTCCTATCAATTTCGAATTTGCAAAATCAGGGATTTTAAAATTCAGGAATTGGAAGCGTCTGATAATCCGTTTGCATTGGCTTTAGCCACCGCATGGTACGGCTTGAAGCAAAACAGCCGAACGGATGAACAAAAATACGTCTTTAAAATTCAATTGGTGAAAATGCTGCTTAAACGGAATTTTAATCGTCAAAGGATACACAAATTGTTGGCATTTATCAAATATTATTCGAAATTTGAGCGGTCGGAATTTTATCATCAACTCGAAGAAGAAATTCATCCAAAACGCAAAAAAATGGGCATTCTAGAATTAGTTGAAGGAAAAATTAAAGAAGAAGGTTTAAAACAAGGTTTAGAAGAAGGTTTAAAACAAGGTTTAAAACAAGGTGAAGAATTGACACTTCGTAGAATTATTGAGCATTTGCTCCGAAACGGTTCCAGCGTTCAGCAAGTTGTTGATATGTTGGCAGTGCCGGAGGATTTAGTCCAAAAAATTCACGACGAGCTTTCCGACAACCAGGCGAATTAAAAATTCGCCCCACCACATTACTTTTACCCCAAAAAACAACCATGCCTTCTATTCTTTCCCGCTACGCTTCCCTGCTTACCCATTACTGCCTGCGCGTGACGCCTGGCGACAAAATTCTTATCAGCAGCACCACACTGGCCGAACCGCTGGTGCGCGAAGTATACCGCGAAGCCCTGTCCGCCGGCGCTGCGTTAGTCGAATGCGACTTGGCCTTCCGCGAGCGCGAACTGATCCTCCTGCAAAACGGCTCCAACCAGGCCTTACAAACCCCGCCCACCCTGACGAAACTGGGTATGGAAACCTTCGATTGTTACCTCAACATCCGGGCGCCGTTCAACCTGCGGGAAATGCAGAACGCGCCGTCCGATCGTTCCAAAATCAGACAGGAAACCCTGGCGCCCATCAACAAGGCCTACTTCGAGCGCATTGCCGACAAACGCCTGCGCCGCAACCTTTGCCAGTATCCCACCGATGCGGCAGCCCAGGAAGCGGGCATGAGCCTCAGCGAGTACGAAAACTTTGTATTCGGCGCCTGTAAACTTTTCGAAGACGATCCCATGCAGGCCTGGTTGCAGGTGCGCGCCAGTCAGCAACGTATCGTGGATCACCTCAACGCCTGTACATCTATACGTTATACCGCCGAAGGCACCGATATCACGTTCAATACCAAAGGCCGCACCTGGATCAACTCCGACGGCCAAAACAACATGCCCTCCGGCGAGGTGTTCACCAGCCCGGTGGAGGACAGCGTAAATGGCACGGTACACTTTTCTTTTCCTTGTATCTACCAGGGCAACGAGGTAGAAGGCGTCACGCTGTGGGTAAAAGAAGGTTTTATCGAAAAATGGGAAGCGCGCCGCGGTCAGGATTTCCTTGACCAAATCTTCACCATCCCAGGCACACGCCGTTTCGGCGAAGCCGCCATCGGCACCAACTACGACATCAGCCGTATCACCAAAAATATCCTGTTCGATGAAAAAATCGGCGGCTCCATTCACATGGCCATCGGGCAAAGTTACCTGCAATGCGGCGGCAAAAACGAATCCTCTGTGCACTGGGACATGATCACCGACATGACCCGCGGCGGAGAAATTACCGCCGATGGGGAAGTGATTTACCGGGACGGGAAGTTTTTGATTTAGATTTTTGGATGGATTCAAATCCTGCAAATCCTGTCTATTTTTACCCAAAAATACCCTATCCATGCGCACTCGCCTTTTGCCGCTTGCTTTTTGCCTGCTGCCCCTTGCCGGTTTCACCCAAACCGCTTACACCCTTTCCTCCCCCAACGGCGCCTTACAAATCGCCGTCGAAACCACGCCGAATCTGTCGTGGCGGCTCAACCTGCGCGGCCAACCCCTGCTCAACACGGCCGCCATTGCCTTGGAAATAGAAGGCGCCGGTATTTTGGGACAACAAGTAAAGGTCAGGAGCACGGAGAAACGAACCGTGAACGAGGTACAACGCCCGCCTGTACACCAGAAAAGTGCGGAAATACCGGAACGTTATAACGAACTGACCCTGCACTGTGACGGCGATTGGGGCGTGCGTTTTCGCGCTTACGACGAAGGTGTGGCCTACTGCTTTTTCACCCGGTTTAAAAACCGCGTGCCGGTAACGGTGGTCAATGAAACCTACCATGTTCAAATGGCCAACGGCAAAACCGTCTTTTTCCCGGAAGAAGAAAGTTTTTACTCGCACAACGAACGAGTCTGCATCCCCTACGCCCCGGCCGACCTGAACGAGACCAAACTCGCCAGTCTCCCCGCCCTGCTGGCCGCTGAGAACGGCGTAAAAGTACTCCTCACGGAAACGGATCTCCAGGATTACCCCGGCCTCTGGTTGCGCGGCGCAGCCGGCGCCAAACTCCGGGGTGTGTTCCCGCAATATCCCAAATACACGCTCGAAACCTCCGATCGCGACATCAAAGTGACCGACCGCGAGCCCTTCCTGGCGCGCACTTCCGGACAACGCAGCTACCCCTGGCGCTTGTTTCTGGTGGCCGAACGCGACGCCGACCTGCTCACCAACCAAATGCCCTGGCTGCTGGCAGAACCGAGCCGCCTGACGGAAACCGGTTGGATCCGGCCCGGCAAAGTCGCCTGGGATTGGTGGAACAACCTGAATATTACCGGCGTCGATTTTCACGCCGGTATCAACACGGCCACCTACAAACACTTCGTCGATTTCGCTGCCGAAAACGGGCTGGACTATATCATCCTCGACGAAGGCTGGTCCAACCCCGCCGACCTGCTCGCTGTGCCGCCCGGACTGAACATGGACGAACTGGCCACTTATGCCCGGTCAAAAAACGTGGGCCTTATCCTGTGGGTTACCTGGACCTCCATCGACAAACAATTCGACGCCCTGCTGCCCAATCTGAAAAAATGGGACGTCAAAGGCCTGAAAATTGACTTCATGCAACGCGACGACCAGCCCGCCGTAAATTACTATTGGAAAATGGCTGAAAAAGCCGCGGCTAATCGCCTCACGCTCGATTTCCACGGGGCGCACAAACCGGCAGGGCTGCACCGAACCTGGCCAAACGTGCTCAGTTTCGAAGGCGTGTACGGTCTGGAACAATCGAAATGGGACAAAGACAAACGTATTGACCCCGAGCACAATGTCACCCTGCCCTTTATTCGTATGGTAGCCGGACCGATGGATTACACCCCCGGCGCCATGCTCAACTACCAGCGCGACGACTGGTCGCCTGCCTTCAATCGCCCGGCCTCGCTCGGCACCCGCTGCCACGAACTGGCCAAATACATCGTGTTTGAAAGTCCGCTCCAAATGCTGGCCGACAGCCCCAGTAACTACCGAAAAGAACCCGAATGCCTGCGCTTCCTGGCCCATGTGCCGGCTACCTGGGAAAAAACCGTGGCGCTCGACGGAAGTGTGGGCGATTACGTGGCGGTGGCGCGATTGGGAAGCGATAATCTGTGGTATCTTGGCGCCATGACCGACTGGGATGCGCGCCGGCTGTTTTTAAAACTCGATTTCCTGCCGGCCGGCGACTTCGAAATGGAGTTTTACGAAGACGGTATCAACGCTAACCGGAATGCGCAGGACTTCCGCCGCGACGTGAAACGGGTAAAAAACAGCGACCAACTGAAAATTGACTTAGCGCCGGGTGGCGGTTTTGTGGCGGTACTGCGGCAACTGAAATAACCTCTTCGCTCCGGATGATTCCGGAATAGTGATATTATCCCGGTAATATAACCATTGATTTATAACTATAAAAACTCAAGATGAAATCACTCTTTTTTTCCGCGTTGTTATGCATCGGCATTTCCGGACAAACGGATGCGCAAGCAAGTTTTTCTATATCGCCGGCAATCTCTTACGCCCAGGTTAGCCCGAACAGTGATACGGTGGCCAGGGGCGTTATCACCAATCTGACCAATCAGCCACTCGCGCTTACCTGGATCAGGGAGGTGCTGGCCATCCAGCCACCTACCGCCATGACAGCGGTGCTGGATCCTTATCTCAGCCATTTACCCAGTCGAAACACCTTTAATTTTTCCCTGATGCCGGGCGATAGCGGAGAAATGTCGATCGTCTACTTCAATTATTCGGAAGATCCGGGCTGTGCGCTGGTTCGTATAAGCGTCATTAACCAAAATAACCCGGCGGATTCTACTTCAGCGCTGTACGAGATCAATAACTGCACAAGCACGGCGATTCATCCAATGCCCCAATCAAATATCCGGTTATACCCCAATCCTTTTTCATCTACTTTCCGCCTGGAGGGTGCTGACGGGGTGGCACATCTGCGTTTTATTCAGGCCGACGGCCGGGAGGCACTCCGGCTTGCCGCGGCGCCCGGTCAGGTTTATATGCCGGCCAGTTTGCCGCCGGGCATGTATACGGTTATGTTGGAGGACAATACCGGTAAAGCGGTTCAGTCAATTTTGGTGCAAAAAATACCTTAGTCGGGTATACTTGTATTTCTGATTTACGCAGTATCCGAAACACAAGAGAGGGGACATCACTGTGATTTTTGTTCGGCTATAATAAGCCGCACTTGTTGCACATATTCCGGCGTGACACCCACGAATCCGGCTACCTCGGCATCGCTCCAGTCCGGGAACTTTTGGATGATTTTAATAGTGAAATCTTGGGTTGTTTCCTGACGGCCTTCCTGACGGCCTTCCTGACGACCTTTTTTGTGGCCTTTTCGGAGTGCCTTTTTCTCCCATTCGTCCTTTACAAATTTGGGTATCTCATCGCCAAAAATTTCACGCGCGATTTCAATAACCTTCCGGGTAGGCTCGGGAAGTTGTTTCTTAAGTTCTTTTATTTCAGTTGCCTCCATTTTAGAAATCTTAATAATGTAAAAAGTAAGGGTTTGAAGGAGCAGAGCCTCACGATCACTTCTGTAAAACGCCCCTTCAAAAGTAAGGATTTCTCTCCAGTTTCCCTTTAAAAATTGTTTATTTCTGGCAAATTTTAAAGCTAAAAACAAATTCCGCAGGTATTCGCTTTCCTCTTTGGCCTGAATCACCTGTTGTGGAATCTGGCTCAGATCAGTCAGCAGGTAATGAAAATTCGGAATAAACGCGCGCCAATCTTCAGGCAAAACAGCAAAATAATCTGCAAAGGGCTTTTGCTCCCATCCTTGTTCCCCGTGATAAACGACAACCGGGATAATGATAGAAAGTGGTCGTTTATTTTTGATATCGTCTTCCCAAATCTGCAAAAGATAGTCCAATAACTGCAAATAAATGGGTACCGTAGGTAAATAGCTTTTATGCTCAAACAAAAAAAGCAAGCGGGCAAGCGCTCCATTCATCAATCGGGTTTCATAAAGCACATCGCTAAAGGAAATTCCGAAACGCCCGCTCACAAATGCAGTGTCACATTTCCGAAAAAAATTGAAATCAAGGTAGCGGTGAATCTCCGCCGGACTGTAGTTCAACAAATAATTTTTAGCAATTTTTGCATCGCTGAAAAATGCCTTGAATACAGCATCGTGCGCTTTTTCTTTTTTGCCGGGGCGGGAATGTTTTTCAGTAGGCATGGGTGGGTTATTTTCAGAAGGCGAAGATATGGCTCTTGTATTTTTAAAACAAAATATTTTATTAAAAACATTTTTTGTTTATTATTCACGCTTCCCTTTTTCTTACCATAACTGTCTGATATCAGTATGTTCAAACCCTTCGTTTTTATCGCCTTCATTACATTACCTTTTGTCGCTGCGGCCCAACGCACCTACTGCAACCCCGTTGACCTCAACTATCAATACAACTTCGAACAACTCAATCAAAACATCTCCTACCGCTCCGGCGCCGACCCGGTCATTATCAATCACAAAGGCGAATACTATCTGTTTGCCACAATCTCGGGCGGCTACTGGCATTCGAAAGACCTGTTGCAATGGCACTATATAAAACCCAGCCGCTGGCCTTTCGAAGACAACTGCGCACCTGCCGCCTGGTCGATGGGGGATACGTTGCTGTTGTTCCAGTCCACCTTCGAACAGCGGCCCATACTATACAGCACCGCACCCGAGACGGGCGAACTGCATTTCTATAACCGCTGGCTGCCGCGTATGCCCGGCGATGCCCTGGGCCCCTGGGACCCCGCCCTCTTCCACGACAACCGCACCGGGCGCTGGTATATGTACTTCGGCTCCTCGAATGTGTATCCGCTATACGGCATTGAACTGGACCCGGCCAAACGGCTGGCATACAAGGGAGATGCGAAAAAACTGTTTTACCTGCACCCCGAACAACACGGCTGGGAACGCTTCGGGCTCAACCACACGGATACCATTAAACCCTTTATGGAAGGCGCCTGGATGACTGAACACAACGGCAAATATTACCTGCAATACGGCGCGCCCGGCACCGAGTACAATGTGTACGCCAACGGCACCTACGTGGGCGACGATCCGCTGGGTCCCTTCACCTATGCAGCATACAACCCCGTTTCCTACAAACCCGGGGGCTTTGTAGTGGGCGCCGGTCACGGCAACACGTTTCAGGATAACCACGGCAACTACTGGAACACCGGCACGCCCTGGATCGCCGTCAACTGGAACTTCGAACGCCGTATGGCCATGTTCCCCGCCGGATTCGATGCTGACGGGCAAATGTTCAGCAATACCCGTTTCGGCGATTTTCCACAGTATATGCCCCCGGATACCTGGAGCGATGCCAACGACCTGTTTACCGGCTGGATGCTGCTGTCGTACCGCAAACCCGCAACAGCCTCCTCCGTGCGCGACACCTTTGATGCTATCCGCGTGACAGACGAAAATCCGCGTAGCTACTGGGTGGCGCAAACTAAAAATCCGGGGGAGTGGCTCCAGGTGGATTTGCAGCGCCGCTGTGAGGTGCGGGCCGTGCAAGTGAACTATACTGATTATCAATCAGGGGTTTTCGCCAGCGATTCCAGCGTGTGCACACAGTTCCGGATGCTGCACTCCACCGATGCCATTCACTGGGATACCCTGGCCGATCTTTGGAACAACCGCACCGACCGTCCCAATGCCTACCTGGAATTACCCAGCGCGGTGAAAACCCGTTTTATCCGTTTTGAACACCGCTACGTCGGCGCCCGCAACCTGGCTATCAGCGATATCCGCGTATTCGGCAGCGCCAACGGCGCCTTGCCGGCCGTACCGGTAGGATTGCAGGCGCGCCGCGATCCCGACCCGCGCAACTGTTCCGTGACCTGGAAACCCGTACCGGGTACGGTGGGCTACAATATTCGCTGGGGTATTGCGCCGGACAAACTATACCAAACCTGGCAGGTATGGGCTGATGCCGGCAACACACTGGATATCCGCGCTTTAAATGTTGGACAGGACTATTATTTTGCGATTGAGGCGTTTAATGAAAGTGGGGTGTCGCAGATGAGTCCGGCGGTTAAGTGCAGGTAAGTTATGGTTGACACGATGCTACCGCAGCACCACCCGCCTCCACTCCGCCCCTGCTTCCGTTTGTAGTTCCACCAGGTAAAGGCCTGCCGGCAAACCCGACAAATCGATCCGGGTTTCCCGTTGGGTGAGGCGTTGCTCCCGGACCGGAATTCCACCGATATTCAGCACCCGTAAAAGACCGTCACGATAAAAGGTTTCCGACAATTGCACCGTCACCCATCCGGTGGCCGGATTAGGGTAAATATGCCAGGCGCCGGATACGCCGGCTTCGGCAATACCCACGCTGGCGCCGGTCAACACGCAAATATTAAAACGCCCGTTGGCGGCCGGTGCATTGCCAAAATCGAAAACGCGGATGCGGTATTGTTGTCCCGGGGTCAGGTTTTCCAGGTTGAGGATAGTGAGCCCGCCCGGGCCGCCCGGCGCATCGATACATTGGATCAGTTGTGGGGCGGCACAGTTGGCGTCGTACAGAGCCACCACTGGATCGAGGCCATCCGGCGCCGGGCCCAGTGGCGTCACCGTCACGCGGTGTTTCGAATCTATTGCCGTAAACCGGAACCACACATCCAGCGCACTGCCGCTGGTGAATCCGCTGCAGGCCGGAATGGGCACACCGGAGGCCGATGCGCCGTCGGTGGTGGCCGCGACGGGTTCGCAGGTTTCGGCGCTCACGAGCAGCGAAGCGTCGGCGCAGGCATCATTGGCCGGCGGCCAAATGCCGTCGCAACCGCTGGGATCGTGGTACAGACTGTCGGTGTCGGGGCGGATGACAGGCAGTTTCGCGTACAGGTTATCGCCCGGACACAGGGTGGAGCCGCCGTCGCGGTGCCCGCAGATATGGTTCAGCATCAGGCCGGAGCCGGCGTGCAACGAGGTTCCGGTGGGTTCAATATTGCTGTCGCAACATTTCCAGGCCAGCAGTTTTTCCAGGCTGGCCAGCGCGGCGGCGGTGGGCTGATCGTTTTGAAAATTGCCCAGAAAACAGACACCCATCGTATTGGAGTTGTTGCCGCTGAAATGCGCTCCTATAACGTTGTTGCCACCGGCGCGGCCTTCAAATACCGTTCCGTCGGGCGCAATCAGCCAGTTGTAACCGATATCGCACCAGCCATTGGTATTTACGTGCAATTGCCAGATGGCTTGTACCGTAGCCGAATACGGCGGATTGGCCGCGCCGGCCTGGTGGTGTACGACTAAATGTGTGACATTGGTGTACGCCGGGGTGCAACCGGGTTGCTGACCGGCTGGGCCGCCCCAGCCGACGCGGTTCACGTAGGCCGGTTGCGGACAGGGACAGGCGGAGCGGTCCGCAATGGGTGCTATCGGGGCGGGGTCCTTGTCCGGCACTCCAACCGGGGAGAAAAAAAATAATTCCGCATCCACAGGCGCTATTAAACCAGTGGCTTGAACCTGTATCCGGCGGGCATCAGCCGGTAAAAAAACCATTTCAAACTGCCGCTGTCCGGGCATGGGCATGGCATGGTGATCGTCTGCCAGGGTTTGCCAGGCACCCCATTGACCGTCTTTTGTGGCAGATCGTACATCAAATTGAACCCCGCCCGCTTCGCCGACGCAACGCATCGCCAAGGCGACGAAATGCGCTGTTTCGTGCAGTGGTATTTCGAACACGGGGGATGTAAAAGATGCTTTTGCCGTTGGCAAAAATGTTTGGGTTAATTGGACAAAGTCCCGCGGTTGTGCCCTTAAATTTGGGATTAGCACAGCCGTAAAACAGATCAAAAGGCAAATAAGACGCATACGGTTTCGATTGTTCTTGAATAAAAGCCGTGATTAACAACAGTTATTGTTATTTTAGATAATCCCATTTCCATTTGTTCCAAACCAATAGTTCCCTTTTGTATCCTGATACATAGTCCTGACAAATTCCCTTACCATGCCATTTAAATTGGTGTGAATTTGCGGAAATGTTGTACTTAGTTTCAAGACAGGGGCTTGGTTTTGGGAAGCATTTTCCCCCTTTCCTACATTTTCATTTACTTGACCATAGCAGGAAGGAATATGAAGTGCGATAAACACAAAAGTTAGAATTCTTGACGGAAGGGGCTTTTTGATTTTTATTTCTATCATAATTTTATTTTTTTCGTTGTTGCAAACGGGCACGTGTA
This sequence comes from Bacteroidota bacterium, assembly GCA_963169325.1. Lineage (GTDB taxonomy): Bacteria > Bacteroidota > Bacteroidia > Chitinophagales > Saprospiraceae > M3007. The sequence goes on along the minus strand of CAUJEY010000294.1, from coordinate 6,873 downwards.
ATCTTCCGGATGGAACGTTCGACAGTATGTTGAGCGGCTTCACGTCGCACCGTCATAGCCTTTGTTATCGGCCGGGTTTATTTTTGAAATCTTTATCCTTCTCCAAATATCGTCTTTCATATTTATTTCGATTGTTAATTGTTCGTCTTTGTGTTCGATGTATTTAATAGAATCCGTTCTGAATTCAATTTGCTGATTATCATCTCGAATTGTTGCTATTGAGCCACTAAGCCTGATTCTAAAGTCTTGGATTTTCAATATTTGCCTTCCGTATGTTGTTTGATGTCTATCATAGTTTCTTCCTCCTATCGAAATCCAATCTTCAACAAATACGGTCTCTCCAATTCTTTCGTGCAATGACTGCATGTTGTCAATAATAATTTGTTTTAGCACTTCATTCATTTCTTACCCAAAAATTTATGCCGTGTGCGTGTGCAGTAATGAAAGATTTTCCAGTTTTTGAAAAACCATATCCTCTCACGATTTTGTAGTGGTAAACTTCTACTTCTATTTCTTCTTTAGTTACTTTGTTAACAAGGTACATTACCTCCGCCTGCTCTAAGTCTTTCTTATAATCTTGTCTTTTTTCATCTTTAACTAAAATTCTCCAATTGTCTTGAGTTTGTTTTGGAATAACATCAGGATATTCAAATCCACCACATACTATACTTACACCTTTGAAATTTTCAATTCCTTCGACTACGCCTGTTTCTGAATCCCAATTTTCTGAATAGTAATCCTTTCGATCTCTTGCGATTTTTTCAGTAGTCAGACAGTTAAAGATAGTTCGACCTCTCCCTCCTAAAACCATTAAGAAATCTGAATTCTCAATGAATCCAATCTCCCTTAACCCGCCAACAGGTTGGTATCCAACTTTCTTCCACATTTTTTTATTTTTTCTTCCTGAGTAAAGGTTTTTCTAAACGCTGTTGTGGTGCATAGCCGCAATTATACCTCGCGTCAGCAAGTTTTCAGCATGGCATTTGCATATTGGTCAGACGACTTTGAGTCGTCTGACCAATATACCGTGCGGCCTGACGACTCAAAGTCGTCTGACCGCTAATACATTAATGCTGAAAACTTGCCAACGCGAGGTATAACGTTTTAGAATTTGTTATCTTCAGTTTTTATATTTTTTTTCAAATTCCGCTCCAATTTCTATTAAATATTTCATTCCTTCTACCCTGTCTAACATATATTTAGGTATACTTTCCAAACCGTACAAACCTGCCATAATTCCTGTTGTGATAGAGGCAATCGAATCGACATCTCCTCCTAACCTTACCGATTTTTGTAACGCATCTAGTGCACTTTTACTATTCTTCAAAATGTAAAGTACACATCCTGTCGTATATTTCGAATCAGATGGTACGCCTTTAATTCCCGGTAAAAAATATGGCTCTTTTATCGGTTGGCTGCCACATAATATTTCAAAATCTTTGTCTTTAAGATCGTCGTAATCTCCCAAGGCATTTATTTCATTCAGATATAGTTCATATTCTTTATTTAGCAGCACTTTTTTCTTACAATAGGATATTATAGATGCTTGATCTCCTTTTTTCCTTATTAGATACTCCGCAGCTCTTGCTATGCATTGACTCGATATAACTGCATTAATATTCGGATGTGTTGCCTTGGCATTTATTGAGGCATATTCATTTATCAAGTCTTCTGGTATTAATCCTAAAGGTACAGATCTCATTGCTGGCGCATTTCCCGGGTTATTCCTGTGCTTCTGGAAATTTCTTATTTCTTCTATTGTCTTTTCTCCTGAATAATACCAACTCATCGAGCCATGGCCATTTCTTCCATATCCTTTTTCTTCTATCCCCTTTTCATATTCTTCTTTCCATTTTCTCACCAATAAAGATTCTGTAAATGGCTCCTCTGAAATTAATGATTTCATCAGTCCTATTGTCATTTCCGTATCATCTGTATAGTCCCACGCTGTATAGTTTTTCGTGAATAATTCCTTTTTCTCTTTTGGTACCTGGATTTGAGCCCGTGCATTTATAAATTCCGTAAAATCTACCTTTTCTCTTATCCAGTCTCTATCTTGAAATTCAATCCCAGCTCCAAAACCATCTCCAATGGCTATACCTATTAAGATTTCCTTCATTGCCTTTTTTTGAAATTTGGTTCATGCGGTACGGACTTGATCTTGTAAAAGTTTAATCTCAAGGACTAAACCCTGATCTTATACCCCTGCATCACATAATACACCACGTACGAAAAACATACAAACGGAATCAGCAACGCCATTTGCATCCCCCCCGCTCCTGACAGTAATCCGGCAAGCGGCGGCATGACGGCGCCACCCACGATAGCCATGATGACTAAGGAAGAAGCCAGTTTTTGCTCGGCCGGCGGCATACCTTTGGTAGCTAAAGCAAAAATGGTGGGGAACATAATGCTCTGACAGAAATAGGTGAGCATGATACAGACGATGCCGGTAAGCCCGCCCATGGCAAAAGCGAGCGCCACCAGCGCCACCGAGGCTAAGCTATACCACAACAGGACTTTCCGCGGCTCCGTTTTGCTCATCAGGTAGGTACCCAGAAAACGGCCCAGCATAAACAACACCAAAGCGGCCGAAGCATGGAACCCGGCAATCTGGTCGGGCGTCATACCTTCTTTCACCTGGTACACCATATTGACCAATCCGACATGGTCGTCTTTGGCAAAATCTATTTTAAAATCTACAAAATAGCCCCATAGCGTGGCCTGGGCGCCCACGTTGGCAAACTGGGCGATCACCCCCAGTGCCAAATGGCGGTATTTGCGCAAGGGTTCCAGCACCCCCACCCGTCCTTCGGCCAATTCCTCCTCACGCCCCACTTCCGGCATTTTGGTGAGCCAGAACAACAACGCCACCAGCAACACCACACCGGCCACCACCAGGTAAGGCCCCTGCACGGAATGCGCCTCCTCCAACCGCACAGCATCGATTTGCTCAGCGGTCATGGTGGACAGCAACTCCGCCGTGTACTCCGTTTTGGAAAAAATAAACAAACTCCCGATCACCGGCCCGAGAATGATACTGATCCCGTTGAACGATTGCGCAAAATTGATGCGCCACTCGGCGTCTTTTTTATCGCCCAAAACCGTCACGTACAGGTTGGCGGCTGTTTCCAGAAAAGCCAAACCCGAAGCGATGGTAAACAAGGCAAACAGAAAAAACGCGTACACCCGGAAGTCGGCCGCCGGGTAAAATAACAGCGCGCCGCCGGCATACAACAGCAAACCCGCGAGAATGCCGCGTTTGTAGCCGAATTTTCGCATAAAAATGCCCGCCGGAATGGCCATCACAAAATAGCCGAAATAAAAAGCGGAATCCACAATACCTGCCTGCCAGCGCTTCAAATCGAGCGCAAACTGGAAGTGGCGGATCAGTGAGCCGTTCAGGCTGTTGGCAATACCCCAGAGAAAAAAGAGGCTGCATACGAGGGCGAAAGGCAGGAGATAGGGGTTGCGGGGGGAGGAGTGGTTTGTCATTTTATGTCATTTTACGTCATTGCCAAATGATGCAGCATATCTTTCGTCATGGCATCCAGGTCATATTCCGGACGCCAGTTCCAGTCGTGGCGGGCAGCGGAATCGTCGATACTGGCGGGCCAGGAATCGGCGATGGCTTGCCGGAAATCGGGTTTATAGCTGATTTTGAAATTTGGCATCAGTTTCCGGATACTCTCCGCTACTTCTTCGGGGGTAAAACTCATGCCGGCGAGGTTGTAGCTGGTGCGTACGGACAGCCGGTTGGCCGGGGCTTCCATCAGTTCGAGCGTTCCGCGAATAGCGTCGGGCATGTAGAGCATCGGCAAGCGTGTGTCGGCGCGCAGGAAACACTCGAAGTTTTTTTGCTGGATGGCGTAATGGTAGATTTCGACGGCGTAGTCGGTGGTACCGCCGCCGGGCATACTTTGGTAGCCGATGATGCCGGGGTAGCGCACCGAGCGCACATCCACGCCGTAGCGGCGGTAGTAGTAGTTCGCCCAGTTTTCGCCGGCCACCTTGCTGATACCGTACACGGTTTCCGGGATAAGCACTTCGTATTGCGGGGTGTTCTGGTGGTGGGCTTCCTGGCCGAACACGGCGATGGACGACGGGTAATACACCTTGTTCAGGCTGCGCTGCCGGGCAATTTCCAACACGTTGAACAAACTGGTCATGTTGATGTTCCAGGCCCACATCGGGTCTTTTTCGCCGGTAGCGCTGAGGATGGCGGCCAGGTGGTAAATTTGGTTGATACGCCATTTTTTAACGATGGCTTCCAGGGCCTCCCCGTCGAGAGCGTTCAGGACTTCGGTGGGCCCCGATTGGTTGTCCAGGGGTTTCAGGTCGGAGGCAACGACATGGTCGTCGCCGTATACGTCGCGCAGGGCTTCGGTGAGTACGGCGCCGATTTGGCCGCCGGCGCCGATGATCAGAATATTGTCTTGTTTCATGCGTGCATGGTGAGGGCTGTGGTTTGACGGGCGAAAAGTATGGCGCGGTAAGGAAAGCGCCAAATGCTTTTCCAGGGAACCTGCCGCTAACCTCCGGATTCCTTAAAAAAAGAAATGCAGCCGTTTTATCTGCCTGACCTAAATTTGCCGGATTCCGGTTTTGTAACCTGATGGTCTTTTTCTTGTTTACCCTGTCCGACCTTTGATTTTATCTCCTATATTGATATCCGTTATGATAAAAAAACTTCCCCTCTGGTTGCTTGGTAGTATTATTTCCGTAGCCGTATACGCGCAAACCCCCGCTTCAAACGCCGGAATTCATCCCGAGGCCTCGGGATCAAACTCCAAACTTCAAACTCCAAACTTCAAACTTCAAACTTCGAACTCCGAACTCCTCACCCCCGAGGAGGCCGTGCGCATCGCCCTGGAAAACAACTACGATATCCGCATCATCCGCGGCGATGCCGAAATTGCCCGCCTGAATAATACCAAAGCCAACGCCGGCATGTTACCGACCGTCAATTTAGTGGCCGGAGAAACCGCCGGTCTCAGTGCATTCCAACAGCAAAACCTGGCCGACGGCCGCGTAATCGAAGCTTATGGTCGTTTCAATAATAATATCAACGTTGCGGTACAACTCGGCTGGACCCTGTTCGACGGCGGACGGATGCAAATCACTAAAAAACGCCTGGAAGAAATCGAAGCCCTGGGCCAGATCAACCTCAAAAACGCCGTACAGCAAACTACCGCCAACGTGCTTCAGGGCTACTATGGCATCGTGTACAACCGCCTGCTGGAACGCTCCACCCGGGAAGTGATCACCCTCAACGAAGAGCGTCTGCGCATTGCCGAAGCCCGGCTGGCTGCGGGATTTGCCGCCCAAACCGACGCCCTGCAGGCCCGCATCGACCTCAACCAGCAACGCGCCAACCTGCTGAGCCTGCAAAACGCCACCATCGCCGCTAAACGCAACCTGAACCTGTTGCTGGCCCGCACGCCGGAAACCCCGTTCGAGGTGGCGGAAGACCTCACTAATACCTACGCACCCGACCGGACCCGCCTGCTGCAAAACCTGCTGGCGCAAAACCCCGCCCTGCTATCCCTGCAAAAAAGTACCGACGTGGCCGCCCTGGTAGTGCAGGAAAACCAAAAACTAAACAAACCCCGGATCACCGGAAACGGCCAGTACAACATTCAACGCACCGACAACGGTGCCGGCTTTTTGCTTAATAACACGCAATCCGGACTCACCGCCGGCGTTTCCCTCGTCATTCCGCTCTACACCGGCGGCAATATCCGCCGCCAGGTGGATGTAGCCCGCGTGTCGGCCGAACAAGCCGCCATCCGCCTCGACGCCCAGCGCCTTTCCTTCGAAACTGCACTCGACAACCAACTGGCCTTCTTCCAAACCCAGCAACAACTGCTCACGCTCGAAGCCGACAATGTGAAAAACGCCCGCGAAAGCCTCAACGTCAGTACCGAACGTTTCCGGTTGGGGCAAACCAATGCCCTGGAGGTGCAGGTGGCGCAGAACACGCTCGAACAGGCGCTGCTGCGGCAAAATGTGGTGTTGTATAATTTGAAAACGGCGGAGCTGGAGTTAAGGTTGTTGGCGGGGGAATTATAATTGGTAATTTACTATCCCTGCTCTATAAAAATATTATACTTATTCAAAAGCCCTACCACATTGTAAATGGCAAACTTCGCTTTACTAATTCTGTTTTTTTCCGGGTCAATGGAAAAATGGAAAGCGGAACGCAGGTCTGCATGTTCTAAAATGGCGCCTTCAAAAACCGCTCCGCGCAGATCGCAGTTTTTGAAAATGGCGCCGGTTAAATCCGTTTCCACAAACTCCGCTTCTTCCAGTTTGCAATCCTCAAACCGGATGTTTTTTAATTTCAGCCGGTAGAAGGAAGAAAAATTCAGGATGCAGGACTGAAAATCAAACGATAGCAAAAAAGGATTGCAGTCATCAAAATGCAGGCCCAGCATTTTGCAGTTTTTAAATTTAACCTCCTGAAACGCCGTCTCGTTCAATTTAGCCATGCTGAAATCGCAATCCACGAATTCGCAGGTTGAGAATTTAATTTCCGATAAGTCGGCGTTTGAAAACGTGCAGTTTGTAAATGTGCAGTTTTCGTACTCGCCAGGGGGCAGCTGCGTTTGAGTATAATCCTCATTCCTAAAGGCTTCATCTGCTGTATATTCCTTTCGCTTCATTTTATCTTAAATGACTAACCGCAATCGAACCGAATTTATTGAGTTATTCAAAAATTTGCATTAGGCTTTGTTCATCTTTCATCAGTTCGTCCAAAGGTTTTAAAGTACCGAACCTTCCTTTTCCATAAAGCAGGTTGTTGTACTTATAGATTTCCCCCTTCATCATACCCAAAGCCATTTGGTCAATGGTATTTAGATAGCCCTTTGA
>CAUJEY010000293.1 GCA_963169325.1 Bacteroidota bacterium | reverse complement strand
TGGGGGTGGGGTTGAACGAGCAGGTGAACCACCAATAAATTTAATTTACAATGTATTAAGTATCTGCCCTAAACTAGTCAACACGCCGTAATTTTCTAAATTTGAACGATGAAAAAAAGTGATGCATCCCAACTCCCCCGTATATTAAATATTCTGTTTGCCGATGACGATGACGATGATCGCCTCCTGTTTGAAGAAGCATTAAAAGAATTGCCTTTGCCCACGAAGCTGACTACCGTGGAAAACGGTAACCAGCTCATGGAGCGGCTCGCCCAGAAAAGGACCAAACTTCCGGATGCGCTTTTTCTCGACCTCAACATGCCGGGCAAAAACGGCTTCGCTTGTTTGAAAGAAATAAAACTCAATAGCAAGCTGGAAAAACTCCCGGTGTTTATTTTTTCCACCGCCAATGACCCGGATATGCTAAACCTGGTTTACAAAGACGCGGCACACTATTATATCCGCAAGCCCGCTGAATTTTCACAACTTAAAAAAGTAATTCTGCAGGCGCTCACCCTAATTTCGCAGAAAAAAATTCCACTGCCGGGAAAGGAAGATTTTGTACTTACAGGCGATTAATAATGTGTGATGAAACCAACTTCAGATAAAACAAAATCTCCGGCTGGAAAAAAAAGCAGTGCCGTTAAAGTTGCCAATCAGAAAACCGGCAAACCCGCAAATTCCTTTCCTATAGTCGCCATCGGCGCATCGGCCGGCGGTCTGGAAGCGATTACACAACTGTTGCAAAACTTGCCTGTCGATACCGGGATGGCTTTTATTTATGTGCAACACCTCAGCCCCGACCACAAAAGTATTCTTACCGCGCTTTTGGCAAAGGCCACCTTAATGAAAGTGCAGGAAGCGAAAAACAGGATGTCCATAGAGCCGGATAACCTCTATGTCATTCCGCCCGATAAGGACATGGCTGTGGAAAACGGTTACATAAAGCTAAGCCCCCGCCATAAAGAGTTGGCGATCAATTTACCGATCGACACTTTTTTTTGCTCGTTGGCTAAAAATCATCAGGCGGGCGCTATCGGCGTTATTCTGAGCGGCAGCGCACACGACGGCACCCTCGGCATGAAAGCCATCAAACAAGAAGGCGGATTAACTTTTGCACAAGATGATTCGGCAAAATTCAATAGCATGCCGATGTCGGCTATTGCCGAAGGGGTGGTTGATTTTATTTTATCACCCAAAGAAATCGCGCTGGAACTCGCGCGGCTCAGCAAACACCCTTTTGTAAAAACCAAGGGCATAAAAAAAACACAGGAAGATTTAATAGACAACGACGATCCCGATTTAAAAACTATACTTCATTATTTACATCAAGCAACTGGGGTTGATTTCAGCGTATACAAAATGAATACCATCAAACGGCGTATCATGCGCAGGATGTTGTTGTATAAAATAAAAAAGATTCGCGAGTATGCCGTGATGCTGGCCCAAAAAAGCGCGGAGATAGATATCCTTTATCAGGACTTGCTGATCAATGTAACCAGTTTTTTCCGCGATACGGATACGCACCGGTATTTAAAAACAACCCTGTTGCCCAGGCTGTTCAAAAGCAAAAAACCGGACGATCCCCTGCGTATTTGGGTGCCTGCCTGCTCCACCGGCGAAGAACCGTATTCTATTGCTATGATGCTGCTCGAAATACTGGGCAACAAAGCAGACAAACCCCGTGTTCAGATTTTTGCTTCCGATCTCAGTGTAAAGGCGATCAATAAAGCGCGCATCGGCGAATATTCAAAACACGAACTGGAATCCGTGTCGCCCGCGCGCCTGCAACGTTTCTATACAAAAGTGGGCAATAATTACCGTATCACTAAAGCCGTGCGCGATTTGTGCGTATTTGCGCCGCATAATATTTTAAACGATCCGCCTTTTTCACGCCTCGACTTTATCAGCTGTTGCAACCTGCTTATTTATCTCGATACGGCAGCCCAGAAAAAAGTTATTGCCACGTTCCATTATGCTTTAAATGATAATGGATATTTGATGCTCGGCAAATCCGAAAACATCGGTGCTTCCACGCAGCTATTTACCGGTTTGAATAAAAAGTACAAAATATTCGTACGCAAAAAAAACCCGGGCGCGCGCACCTTATCCAGTTTAACAAGCCGCTTTTCACGTCCGGTTTTGCCGGAAGAAAACCCGTCTGCGGGCAACGCAGGCAGTTCCACGCCATTGCAGAAAAAGTCGTCTGTTACCGCCAGTGGCCTCGATAGCGCCATTGATGCCGTGCTCGTTTCCGAATTTATGCCGGCCAGCGTAGTCATCAACCAGGAAATGGAAATCCTGCAATTCCGGGGGGCTACGGATAAGTACCTCACCCACCCACCCGGCAGGGCTACCTTTAATGTATTAAAAATGGCCCGACCCGAAATCGCTTTCGATCTGCGCAATACCATCTCAAAAGCGATTAAAACAAAAATCCGGGTTCGAAAGAGCGATATTGAAATGAAAATGGGCCCGGATAAACCCGGGATCATCAGTTTGGAGGTCGTGCCGCTCAAAATAGAATGGGACGAACCCTTGCTACTCATTCTTTTCACCGAACACGAACAGGCGGAAACCTGGCAGGATAAAACCGGCGGCAGCAAAAGCAATATCGCCGCAAAAGACCGCAGAATAAAAAAACTGGAAGAAGAACTGGCCGCCGCCCATGCCGACATGCTCGCTTATGTGCATGAACAGGAAGCGGCTACCGAAGAGTTGCAGAGCGCCAATGAAGAAGTGGTGAGCGCCAACGAAGAACTGCAAACGGTGAATGAGGAATTGGAAACCTCCAAAGAAGAAATTGAATCAACCAACGAAGAACTGACCACCACCAACCAGGAGCTGCAAACACGCAACGAGCTGCTCCACGAATCTTATGAGTATGCGGAGGCCATTATTGCCACCATCAACGAACCGATCCTTATCCTCGACCATAACCTTTGTATCAAATCTGCCAATAAACCATTCTATAACAAATTCAAAGTTAATGAGAAAGATACAGAAGGTGTACTATTGTATGATTTAGGAAACGGTCAATGGAATATTCCCCGCCTGCGCGAATTGCTGGAAGAAATCATTCCTAAAAATACTTACTTTCAAAATTTCGAACTCATCCACAACTTCCCCGTCATCGGCGAAAAAATAATGCTGCTCAATGCAAGCCGTATTATTCAAAAAACGCATCAGGAACAATTAATTCTGCTCGCTATCAATGATATTACCGAATCAGCACTGCTGCAACGTAAAGAAAAAGAACGTCTGGAAAACGATATCATAGAAAGTAATTTATATAACCATAAATTAGAAAAAGCAGTCGCGGAAAGAACTGCGGCCTTAGCGCGCGCCAACGAAAGCCTGGCAGAAAAAAATAACGAACTGGAACGTATGAATAAAGACCTGGAATCGTTCGCTTATGTGTCCAGCCACGATTTGCAGGAACCCCTGCGTAAAATACAAACCTTTACAGGCCGTATTCTCGAAACGGAATATGAAAACTTATCCGAAAATGCCAAAGGTTATTTCGGCAGAATGCAGGAAGCGGCCAAACGTATGCAAACGCTCATCGAAGATTTGCTGACCTACTCCCATACCAGTTCGATGGAGCGAAAATTTGAAAAAACTGACCTCCGTGTCATTATCGATGACGTGAAAACCGAACTAAAGGAGGCGCTTCTTGAAAAAAAGGCAATCATCAAATCTACCGATACCTGCGAAGCCGATATTATTCCCTTCCAGTTTCGCCAACTCATGTACAATCTGATCAGCAATGCCCTGAAATTTTCAAAACCCGGTATACCGCCACAAATAACTATTAAAAGCAAATTTATTACAGGCCGTAAATCCGGAAATCAAAAACTCATACCTGATAAAGAATACTGTCACATCAGCGTTTCCGATAACGGTATCGGCTTCGAACCGGAGTTCAAAGAACGAATCTTCGACATATTCCAGCGCCTGCATGGCAGGAGCGAATACGCAGGCACCGGTATCGGGCTGGCCATTGTAAAAAAGATCGTCGAAAACCACAACGGTGTCATTACCGCGACCAGCGAACGGAATAAAGGGGCAAGGTTTGATATTTATATTCCCGATTAAAAAACGCATACGTTATTAAAACCGCTGGGCCAACTCAGCCTGATCACAACCCTGCTCATTGTGATATTGGCGGTTTTGAATTTTCATTGATAGCCGCGAAAGCGATTTTTGATAGTTTTGTGGAATGAAAAATCTGCCCACCGGATTAACTGACCTTACCGCGAGTCAATTCACAGAGCGACAATACTGCTGACCGACGACCAAGACCTCATCCACAAGGCCGCCGGAGGGTGGCTGCGCGAAGCAGGAAAAAAGGATCGTTCACACTGTTGAAAACCAATAAATAAACAAGTGCCGGAATTTTAACCCTTGACAAATCCGAAAAACTGTACGCTCCTGGTATTTTCCGGAATGGTATTTTTGAGGCTTCCCGGAACGGTTGATCCGATCCGCAGATTTTACCATTGGAATCCTTATTTTAGCAGAATTTAATACCAAAACATCGTGAAAAAGTATTACCTCTTAGCCACCCTTACCCTGCTTTCCCTGCAATCCGCCCACACCCAGGGCCTCGAATGGGCCAGAAAATTGGGTGGGTCGCTTACCGACGTCGCGTATGCCGTTGTCGTAGACAAAAACAACTACGTGTACACCACGGGCAATTTCGAATCGGGCGCCGACTTCGACCCCGGGCCGGGCACAGCGAACCTGAGTGCCGCCGGCTCGACGGATATTTTTATTCAAAAACAGTCGGACGCCGGTAAATTCTTATGGGCCAAAAAAATTGGCGGCAGCGGCGCCGATTCGGGCAACGGCATGGCCGTGGATCAGAACGGCAATATTTATATCGCCGGGTATTTCAGCAATGCAGTGGATTTCGACCCCGGTCCGGGTACTTTCGTTTTATCCTCCTACGGCGAATGGGACGCGTTTGTGCTGAAATTAGATAAAAACGGTAATTTTCTCTGGGTCAACGCCGCGGGCGGCAGCGGCACCGATAATTGTTATGCCGTCGCGATTGACCCACAAGGCAATGTGTACGTTTCAGGCTCGTTCAGCCAAACCGCGTACTTCGACCGGGGCGGCAGCAACTTTAGCCTGAGCGCGGCAAACGGTTCAAGTGTATTCGTGGAAAAACTGGACGCGGACGGAAAATTCGTCTGGGCTGTTACCGGCGGCGGAACAGGACAAGTCCGGGGAAGAGCCATCGCCATTAGCCCCGACGGCAGCCTGTACGTGACCGGCGACGGCTTTTTACAGAAACGGGCCGCCGACGGGGGCCTGGTATGGAATTTTACGATGAACACCAGCAGCAGCGGTACGGCGCTCTTCACCGACCGCTCGGGCAACCTTTTTGCCACGGGGTATTTCAGCGGCATCTTTGCGCTGGCCGACACCACGCTGAATGTCAATACGTCCACCACCTTTATCTTCAAACTCGACCCGGATGGCAAGTGCCTGCTGTGCAAAACCATTTCCAGCCCATCCACGGTTTGGGGGTACGATATTGACGCCGATAATTACGGAAATATTTACACCACCGGCTGGTTTAGAGGCGATGTCGATTTTGATCCGGGCCCCGGCACGGCGGTACTATCTTCGACCAATGACTACAGCGCTTTTATTGTAAGACTGGATGCAGCCGGCAATTTTAACTGGGTAATCCCGATTCAGGCTACCGGTTCGAACAACAAGGTAGAGGCCTATTCCACGGCGATCGACAACCGGGGCGCCATTTTTAACGTCGGCCGCCTGCATGGCACTGCCGACTTCGATCCCGGCACCGGCATGCTCAACCTGACCGCCAGCGGCTTTTTCGACCTCTATCAGGCAAAATTCAGTTCCAGGGTATTTTATCAGGGTAAAGTATTTCACGACCTGAACGCCAATACCCTGCAAGATCCCGGTGAGCCCAACCTGCCCAATGTCCTCGTCAATGCGCGCGACAACAACATTTACGTTTCCAGCGACGAAAACGGCTTCTACCGATTCTATTCCAATGTTGTGGACGATACCATCAGTGTCGTTCCCCCACAGCCGTACTGGTCGGTTTTGCCTGATTTCCAGATTGCAAAAACCCTGCAAAAACCCGCGGATTTTGCGATGCGTTTCGATACCGTCCGGGATATATGCCTGTCCGTCACCATGAACACCCCCTTGCGGCCCAACCGGAAGGCCAAAGTGTACCTGATGGTACGTAACATCGGGTCTGTTCGGGTAGATTCCATTCCAGTCAGCCTGCTCGTAACCCTTCAGCCCAAGCCCGAGCCGTTGATCTATTTATCGTCGAAACCGGAGACAACCATAAAACCCGGCGACAATTACACCTGGCTGATCTCCTCGCTCGACCCCGGCAAATGGGTACTGCTTGAAATCGATTTTAAGGCCCCGGAGAAAAGTGTGCTCGGCAGCCCGGTCGGTTTTTCGGCGTCGGCTTTCATCCCCGACGACGAACAGCCCTACAATAACTATAGCCGGGTGCAGTCCATCATCCTGGCCGCCTTCGACCCCAACGACAAACAGGTTTCGCCGGAAGTCGTTGCCCCCACGGCCCTGGACACCACGGTACTGACCTATGTCGTCCGCTTTCAGAATACGGGCAATTACCCCGCCGAACTGGTGTACATCCGCGACACCCTGCCGCCCGAAGTCGACCTCGGTTCGCTTCAAATCCTGAGCGCCAGTCATGCGCCATATACCTGGAGCCTGAGTGAGGGCCGGATACTGGAAGTGCGTTTCGATCCCATTCTGCTGCCCGACAGCACGGCCAACGAGCCGGAAAGCCACGGTTTCGTGGCGTTCAGCCTGAAGCCGAAACCCGGTTTGGTGTTGGGAGATTCCGTGCGCAACCGCGTCGGGATTTATTTCGATTACAACGATCCGGTCATTACCAATACGGCAGTCATGAAAGTAGCGATGCTGGTTGGGGTAACGCAGGCCGGTGATTCCGGCGGACTGGCGTTCGGGCTGCGCCCAAATCCGGCGGCGCCGTATACCCCCATTGCAGTGGATTTGCCGAAAGGGCAGGAAGTAACCGTCGCCGTGTACGAGATGCAGGGGCGCATCTTGCAGCAAATGAAACCGGCGGCCAGCGATACACAAGTTGTCTTGCAGGGTTTGCCTTCGGGCGTGTATTGGGTGCAGGTACGTGCGGGAACGTTGAGCGGGGCGCGGTTGTTGGTGGTGCGGTAGTCTTTTGTTACTTCCCAGCCACTTCTTTTATTTAAATTGTACTTTAAAAGTCTGAAATACAACTTTTTATGAAATTACTTTTCGCAACTCTTTTTGGATGCCTCTTTGCCCTTTCCGCCACCGCGCAACTCAATATCTCCTACGGCGCCACTAACCCGTCGGGAGGAAACAGTTCCAAATGCATGCGCATCGAACGGGCGGAATCCGGCACCTTTTTCGTTTACAGCAGTTACTCCTATGCTACAGGGGATAATTTCGACGGACTGAGCACCGGCGTTACCGACAAAAAGCGATTTCTGGCAGCATACGATGCGACGGGGAAAATCAAATGGGTACGGGGCGTGTCGACCGAGCAGGGGCAAAACACCGAGCTGACCTGTACAGGAGCGAATGTCTTTTTCGGCAGCACGATATATTCCGGCAGTACAATAGCCTTCGGCCCCGAAAAACTTACAGTACCTGCCCCCAACAGCAGTGTGGGCGCTATTTGCCAATACGATACCCTCGGCAATTTTGTGCGGGCTTTCACCATTGGCGTTACGCCCGGCTATACCGGGCTTTTCGATTTAAAAGCCAGCCCCGACGGCAAATTGTACGCGCTCGTCACCACCGGGGCGACCGGCAATTACTACGGACTCAACCTGCCGGTCAGTAATGCCTTTCCCAACTCCATCCTGCTGGCGGTATTCGATACACAAGGTAATCTTCAGGATATTTACCCCGTAGGGGCGATGCCGACTACCGTCAGTTATGCAAAACTCAGCCTTGCCGACAATGGGGATATATTGATCTGTTTCACCAATGCCGGGCAGGAATCAGCGTTCAACGGTGTTACCATTCCGGCAGGCGGAAGCAGTATTTCGCGCTGGCGCCCCGACGGCACCAATGTGTGGGTGAAACCGGTCGTTTCAACCATTAATGAATGCAGTATTTATAATATCTGCGGCATGGCCGACGGCAATATCGGGTTTGTCGGCACCTTTGGCGGCGCGTTGTTGGAAGGCTTTCCGAAGGCTAGCGGCTACCACGACGCCCTGGTGGGTAAAATGAACGGTGCGGGTACGATCCTGTGGTCCAAAAGCAGCAACAATCCAAACGTCAATTACCCGGTGTACAGCTGGGGCATTGCCGCCGATGCGGCCGGCAATATTTATCTCAACGGGGAAAGCAAAGGAATGACTTTTGATGACGGGGCGGGTTGCGGCAATAACGGGCCTTACACGACCGCCTTTATTGCCCGGTTCAACAGCGACGGTACCGTTGGCTGGGCCGCCTGCGAATCGGGGGGCGCCGGATATGACCTGATCGTGCAGCCCGACAGCACGGTGTTTTCAGTTGGCACCAAGGTTAGCTTTAATGGCCTTTTTGAGACGACTTATTTGAATCACTGGCGCAATCCGACGCTGAGTATCCAGCCCTTGAAAAACAAATATTGCCAGGATGACACCTTGTCTTTTCAATGGAAAACAGCGGGCATCAGCTTTCCAGCGAATTCCTACGCCCGATTGGAGGTTTTTCAAGGGAATACCAGCAGCGCAAATTTATATATTGCACTGGTCAGCGGAAATAGCGGTGTAATCAAATACCCGTTAACGAGCAGCGCATTCCCGAATGCACCTGTCCATGATATCAGTATGGCATTAAAAATAGGCGGTCTCACCGCACCGCGGTCGACGCCATTTACGGTCGCCAACCGGCCGATACCCTATTTTGCCGACGAGACAAAGCAGGTTTGCTACAATGGCGACCACTGGCTCAAGCCCGTCTTGCAGAACAACCCGCCCGACCTGGTGACCTGGACGCCCAAAGCCGGCCTGCTTCCCTCCGACAGCATCGTGGCGCTGGCGCAAAAAGTGAAAAGTGCCATTACTTACCATGTGACGTACACCAATACGGCAGACCAGTGTTCGGCTACCGACTCCATCCGGCTGATACCATACAATTTCAATGTACAGATCAACGGGCCTGAGGAAATACTCCAGTCGGGCAACAATACTTACAATGCCATCAAAAGCGGCAACTCACCGTTTCAACCTTTCCAGTACCAGTGGTATAAAGATGGTGTGGCGGGCTCTAAAACCAACCAGTTTTACACGCTGATCAACGATACCACCTTGCTCAACGTCGTGATGACCGATAAAGACGGTTGCACCCGGACCGACTCGCTGCTGGTATATTTTTACCCGCCGCTGGTGCTGAAGGGCAGCGTGGTGAATCACGACAGTACCGCACCCATGCCATCGACGAAGGTGTACCTGTGGTACCTCGACAACACCAATTTCAACCCCACGCCCAAAGTAACCACGACCGACGCGGCAGGTAAATTCAGTTTCAACACGGCAGGAAATAACCTGATCCTCATCCAGGCCGTACCCGACACGCTGCAGTACCCGGAAGAAGCACCCGCCTGGTACACCCGGAAATATTTTGCCCAAAATGCCGATCTCATCTGGCTCACGGAGAAAACCACTGTTCTGGAACCGATTCGCCTGTTCAGCCCCAAAATGTTGCCCGACAGCAACGGCATCCTCGGTGGTCATATCGACCAAACCTTCTTTACCAGCGGTGGGCCGGCGGCGGGATTGCCCATCTGGATCGC
>CAUJEY010000292.1 GCA_963169325.1 Bacteroidota bacterium | reverse complement strand
TTGAACAACCCTTTAGCGTTTGAACCGGTTCCTCCAAACCCTAAACCTCCAAACCTCCAAACCCCTAAACCTCCAAACCCCTAAACCTCCAAACCCCTAAACCTCCAAAACCTTATTCTGTGCCAAGCGCTTTTTTTATCGCCACGCGGGCCGTCAGCAAATCATATTGTGCCTGCATCAGCGATTGCTGTTCGGCATAGAGTTGTTGTTCGGCGGTGACGAGTTCGAAACTGGAGCCGACGCCGGCCTGGTATTTTGTTTGAGTGGTATTGTAGATCCGCTGGGCGAGGTCGAGGTTTTTCTGCCGGCTTTTCACCCGTTCCGAGGCATTGAGGTATTGCTTGCGGGCGTTTTCCACTTCGAGCGTGATGGCGTTTTCCAGGATTTGTTTTTGTGCATCGATGGTCTGGACTCCTACCACGGCGCGTTCGCGGCGCGCTTTGGCGGCTCCGCCATCCCAGATGGGGACGTTTATGGAAAGGCCGGCAACCGCGGAGGGGATAAAAAACCATTTGTTATCGTTGCCGAATCCGCCTTGAAATCCTGGTTGATATTGAATAAAACCGCTGACGGCGGGCATCCAGGTTTTACTGTTTAATTCTATCTGGAGGGCGCTCAATTCCCGGCTTTTGAGCAATTGTACGTATTCCGGGCGGTCGGAAAAGTTCACTTCTGCGTTGGGGTCGGCATTGGCGTATTCGCCCATAAGTTTTTGTACGTCGCCGGAGAGTGTGATCTCCTGTTTTACCGGCATCCCCATCGCGAATTTAAGGGCATTGACCACCACTTCCCGTTGGCGCGCGAGGTTGTCGCGTTCGGCGCGCAGGTTGGACAGGGAAAGCTCCAGACGGTCCACGTCGAGTTGTTCGGCAAAACCTGCCTGGGTGGTCGCCTTCGTGTCGGAGAGCAATTTCTCCAGGTTTCCGATGTTTTTGTCGAGGATAGTCAGGTTGTCGGAAATCAGCAGGGCGGGCAGGAAGGCATCGGTTACGGCATTGCGAATTTCGCGTTTGGTGACGGCCATTTGATGCTCCACATAAGCGCGATAATACTTGGCGGCCCGAAGCGCAATCAGGTAAGAATTGCTGAAGAACAACTGATTGAGGCTGATGCCGGGTGTAAGGCTGTGGTAGGCATTGAAGGCGACTTTTTCATCGCCGGCGCCGGGAAACCCCAAAGCGCTGGCAGGAATGCCCGGCCGTTGTATGAAATACTGGTAGCCGACGCTTGCGCCTATTTGCGGATAGCCGGTGGCCTTGTTTTCTTTGATCTGCCAGTCGGCGTCGACGATCTGGAGCTGGGCAATCCGAATTTGCGGATTATTGTCCCCGGCGTACTGGATACAGTCCGACAGGCTCATGGGCGTTTGGCCGACAAGCGCTTTTATCGGCGCCGATGCCAAAATGCCGGTCAGCCATAGTGTTTGTAACAGAATACGGTACATATCAGGATAGTTTTGCTTTCAATAGTTGTAATCCTTTGTCGGAGACGATGCCATACAGGTAGTGCATCAGGTACTCATGAAAAAGGGTGGCTTTCGGGTAGGTATTTTGAGGAAAAATATTTTCATCAAACAGTTGGAGGGACATAGCGATATGCAGTTTGGCCACGATGTCCGGATCAAAACCGGTGCGATACAGGCCTTCGCGAATCCCGCGCTCCAAATTGGCCAATACGATGCGGTACAAAAAGTTGCGTTGATAATCCTGAACCTTTTCCCAGGCATCGTGGTGGTATTTCTGCAGATCATACACAATATTGGTCTTCATCTGCTGCAATTGCTGGGCGTTACTTTCAATGACCATGAACATTTCTTCCACGGCATTTTCGGCTACGCCGGACACCTGATGGCACAAGTTTTTTTCTTCAGCAATATGGCGTTCGAGCATTTTATTCACCAGATCGTCTTTGCTGTCGACAAACTGGTACAGGGTTTTTTTGGAAATGCCCAGCTCACGCGCCACATCATCCATGGAAATACTTTTAATTCCATAGCGCAAAAACAGGTCTTCCACCCGTTTCAGCCATTTTTCCTGCTGTTCTGTAAACATGGTGCAAAGGTAACAATGGAAACGATTAATGCAAAAATCGTTTCCATTGTTTACATTGTTTTTCGACGAATGAGAATAAAATTTCAACGAACGTGGTTTTTGGCGGGCCCAGCCAAATAAAAGGACGCAGGTTTGCAGCCAAACGTTGCAAAATGTAGAAAGGTTCTCGCAGTGGTCGAAATGTAGTGGAAAGTCTGAAATTAAATTTGCCGGCTTTTGCCCCTCCCCCTGCCCCCATAGCCATGAACTTAAGGCCTCGGAGCACCCATTTCGCTTAAAATTTTAGGCAAGTTCATTGACATTTTTGAAAGCACCCACGGTTGATTGATACAGGTCATCAGGGCATCGAAGCAGGTTCAATATTGTGTAATGCACAGGGTCCAAATTGGAAATGGTTGCCCATAATTGTTGGTCTGGCACTTGTACCCAAATGGCAACGATCCCCTTGAATCGCTTGAGGATGATTTCAGCAGTTGGCTGGCTTACAGGTCTATTTTTATTTCCTGGAACCAAATCAGTAAGGGCTTGGTCCTCTTCTTTGAGCTTTTTGCGAATCGAATGCTGAATGAGCGTAACGAATTGTAGGGCCAACATCACGAGTCTGACCAGTGCCACGACACGTGTTTCATTTTTGAGGTTAATGGGTAACAGGTCTGTGGTTTTGGTCAACAGTTTGTGGAACTGTTGTTCGATTCTGTACTCTTGGCGGTAATACTCTACCATCTGAACAGCAGAGAGGGCTTCGGCACTAGCATTTGTGACGTAGATTCTCCATCCGGCCATACGAAGGTGTTGTGCAATAAGCGTTTCATTGGGCCTTACTTTGATGCAAATCGGTGTGTTAGCCGGCTTGTCGGGCGGAACGAATAACTCGACATGTAGGTAGTTTTGCACCCGATACTTGCTTAATACTTTGTCTGTGAAGGCTTTGGCGTCTGCCATTTTGCCCTCTTTCCATACTTGGCGGTATTTTCTGGGCAAGAATCGTTCGAGTAGTTCTTGTTGAGCTTGGCGCAGATTTTCCCGTAGAGAACGCTCTTGAGCTTCAGCATAAGCCAAGGATAGCACTAATACCATGCGTTCTGTCCAGGTGAACCGACCATTTGAATCGGATCGTTGGCGAGCAGGGAGTTCGTACACGCGTGCGGTCTCCTCTTGTTGTCCGTTTTGGGCCTTGGCCCGCCACACGCTTAGTATGGTGTTTGCCGGACTAAGCGCTTGCTCAACACCTTGTTCCAAAAGTTCTTTGGGATAATAAGAATTGCTCAAAGGGCACAGGTAATAGTTGCCACTGGATGCCAGGTATGAACATGTAGCGGCTGAACCCATCTTTACATCTCCAACATAAAGCAGACCTTTCGGCGATAAACTTTGCCGGGCCTGCTCTATGACCGGCACATACCAATCGTCATCACACTGCGCTCCCGATACACAAAGAGCCGCTATAGGTAAGGCCATTGGATCAAGTGCCGCCATCATCGTCTTGAAGTGTGGTTCATCAGCCTGATGGCTTTTTTGATACCCAAACTGAAAAATCCCTCCAGCCTGTGCTTCTCGATAGGACGGCGTGTTGAAACTGTCGACTCGCACGATGGATTGATCCAATGCATACAATCGAAGTAAAGTGGCGTTGTAATCCGCCTGAAATGATGCCCAGCGTTCATCCGGGGCAAAAAACTCCAGCAACATGCCTAAACGGTCATCCTGAAACGCAGATGCTCTTAAGTCCGGTGTGTCTAACACTTGACGCAACACATTTAGGTGGCGCCCAGCCCAATCCTCCACTCGGTAAAGCCGATGATCACACTCGCTGATAATATACATCAACCATCCCATGACCATCTTGCCCGTAGTGGGCGCCTTCCAGTTTCCATGAACCGGAAAGTGCTCATCCAGCAACGAAACCAATTGCGTCTGTTTTATCACATGACCCAGTAAAGGCAGATCACCTAACTCTTCCTGTTTGGCTTGCATCTGTCTTTGTGCTTTCTAAAATGTCAATGAACGAAGGTCAGGCAAACTTGCCTAAAATTTTAAGCGAAATGGGTGCGGAGAGGCTTAACGTTTGTAGTAGAATTGATGATTAGGCAAACGCATGGGCCTCAGAGAGGCCTAACAGATTCTAAAATTATTCATTGACAATTACGTAAAACCATAAACGTTAGACCTCTCTACCGCCGAGCATTGGCTTCGCATATTCCACGAATCGTGAGTTTGTCATCCTGAGCGTAGCGAAGGAACCGGGGCGCAGCCTCGAAAGATAGAGGCGATATGTGATTTCTATTTTCGGGGCTGCGCCCCGGTTCCTTCGCTACGCTCAGGATGACAAACCCACGGTATTCAAAATATGCACAGCCGATGCTCGGCGGTACCGAGGCCCGGCAAATATGGTATACGATCAATTCTACAAACGTTGGGCCTCTCCGAGGCCTTAATGCTACTTTGCCACGTTATTTTTTTTGAACCACTTTAGAACACTTTAGGGCACTTTAGCCGATTTCGAGTGGCTTGAACGATCACTTAATATGCTCCAAAAGCGCTTCTTAGTCGGCTAAAGTGCTCTAAAGTGAACTAAAGTGGTTCAAAAATCTCTAAAGTAGTTTAACGTGGCAAAGTAGTATTAACCTGATGGCTATGGGGATAAGGGGGCGGATACATCGTTAAACTTGAATTACCTGTTTTTACCGTATTTTGGCCTGCGAAAACAATGGGTTTTACACCGGATCAAGTGTTCGTCCGCTAAGGTGACCTTAGCTACGGCCTCAAACACGCTCAGATACAAAACAATGAATTTGCGGGACGCTTTTTTACATGGTTTCAGGGTCGGGATACGGCAGTGGCGTATCGCTGCCATTGTGTATTTTATACAATTGTGTCTGGCCCTGACCCTGGGTATGCAGGTGTACGAAGTACTGCATGCTTCGATTGGCAATTCTTTGGAAATCAGTAAATTGTTAAAAGGATACGACCACACGGTCATCACCGATTTTCTGAAAATCCACGGCGCATCCATCACGCCGCTGATTGGCCAGTTGCGCTGGCTGCTGCTCGTCTGGCTTATTTTTTCGGTGTTCATCGACGGCGGCCTGTTGTATTGTGCTGCTTTGCCGGGGCAGGCCTCCGGGCGGTCGTTTTGGCAAGGCGCCGCGACATATTTTTTCTCTTTTTTGAAAATCGGCCTGTTTTTCCTGGCGCTGGCTTTGGTGTGGACGGTCGTGATCTGGTTGCCTGCGGCCATGTTTTTAGAGCCCTCGCTGGAATTTTTTCCTTCTGAAAAATATACAGTTTGGAGTGTACTGCTACTGCTGGCAGTCTGGCTGACGGGTTTGGCGGCGCTGTTGGTTTGGTCATTGCTCAGCCGCTTGCATTACCTGCACGATAGCTCTTCCATCATCGGCAGCCTTAAAAACGGTGCGCAGGTTTTTCAAAAAAACAAAATCCGTTTTTTGGGTTTGCTGGCAGCCTTCGCAGGTATTCAAATGGTACTGGTGGTCATTTATTTATGGCTGGAAGCATATTCGGGTATGACTTCACCGGTGTTGATTTTGGTGTTTTTCGTGGTGCAACAGGCGTTTGTGTTTGCTCGAATCCAGATCCGGCAGATGATGTATGCGGGGATGAGCCTGGCATATCGCGGGGGAGAGTAGGGTGTTTCAAACGCCAATGTCGATATGCCTCCATTTTGAACGGCATCTTTATTAATCCGGGTGTCATGCTGTAAGCATCTGCTTAAACATGCAACTCGATTTTCCTTTAAAAACGGACAAAAGTGTCCCGTTTCAACGCAAAATGGTGGTAACCGCTTGGTCAGATGCTTACAGCATGACACCCAGGTTAGGGTAGATTGCGGTTTAAGCATCCAAAAATGGTGGCATAAGTACCCCCGCCTTTGAACACCCTATGGCAAAGGGTAGTGTGAGTAATAGGCTATACAGGTACATCCGGGGTGGAGAGAGATTAAAAACAAAAAAAGCGCGACAAGTTTCCTCGTCGCGCTTTGTGCAAATTACGTATCCTCCTACTTTTCATTTGGTACATCTGCCATTGCAGACGAAAGGGCTGGAATTAAGGGGCTCGTTTAGTGTTTCATTTAGTGTATCCGCCATGGGATTGGCGTCTGACAGGGTAGTTCAAGGGGCTCGTTTAGTGTTTCATTCAGTGTTTGTTGTTTGGTGAAACAAAGGTGAGGTCAGCCGCGCCGGCACGCAACCCGCATTTTGCCAACGGCAGGATACGGTTTGCGAACGGCGGATAATCTGCAATCTTAAATCAAAAAGATAAGAGCGTATGTTTGGCAATTCAAATTGCCTATTAATGACAATCGGGAGGGTACTCGCTCATTCGCTTGCAGGTCTGAGCCGGCCAATCAAACTGCTTTGCACGCTGG
>CAUJEY010000291.1 GCA_963169325.1 Bacteroidota bacterium | reverse complement strand
CTTCAGACCTGCGGTCGCCCACAGCGCCCTTGCCGCTTGCTAATGGGCTTCGGCAACTTGCCCATTAGGGACTTTCACCCTCCAGAAATATTCGGTATCTTTATACCGGATCGGATGCCCATGCCGGGCACACACAATGCACTCCCGACCATGCCGCCCAAAGCCAACCCGCAAGCCCAACACAGGGCGGCACGGCGTGAGTGCCACCGTTAGCGGCACGAATTATTTTGCCAAAGTTTTTAAGGATAAATATGGCAAAAGTCCCAGAGAATGGCGCGAAAACCCTCGGAGGTAGCCTGTTTTTAGAGGGCTGGGAAATTTGTCGGGGTGATTGGGAGAATTTTGGGGGTGGTGGTTTGAGAAGAGTAGGGATATTTGTAGCAATTGTTTTAGAATAATAATTTCTTACGGCAATCTCAATGTTAGCCTTTACCTATAAGACGCATGAGTAACCAATCCAATACAACGAACCAAACGATCTCTTTGCCAGAAGGCGGTGGATCAATTAAAGGAATGGGAGAATCTTTCTCTCCCGATCTACATACCGGAACAGGCAACTTCTCCGTGCCTATTGCACTGCCGCCAGGCAGAAACGGCTTTCAGCCTCAATTGGGTTTGGTGTACAGCACCGGGAACGGTAACGGCCCCTTCGGGTTGGGTTGGCAACTGAGCATTCCCGGCGTGAGTCGTAAAACAGCCCAAGGGCTGCCACAATACCGGGATGAAACGCCGGAGTATCCTGAAAACCCGGAGCACAACGATATTTTCCTGCTTTCCGGGGCGGAAGATCTCGTGCCGCTCCGTTATAATTCAGTTGAACATTTTATCGAATACCGCCCGCGCACGGAAGGTTTGTTTGCGCTGATCCGCCGTTATTATGATAGTGAAAATGACTATTGGTTAGTCAAAACCAAAGATGGTCTCAGCAGTTGGTACGGAACCCCTCAAAAACGGGGAAACGACCCTGCGACCGTTTATGAACCGGATAAGCCTCGCCGGGTGTTTTCCTGGATGCTGAGTGAAACCAGGGACACCTTTGGCAATCGCATCGTGTACGCTTATGGGCGCGACTTGGGCATTGGCGAAGACGACACCAAACGCACCTGGAATCAACTTTACCTGAAATCGGTGCAATACGCGGATTACCGCGATGCCGAAGGAGAAAATCAGTTTCTGATCGGCGTACATTTCAACTACGACGCTGAACGCCCCGATCCATTTTCCGTATATCAGTCGGGTTTTGAAATCCGCACCCGCCGCCGTTGTCGCGATGTACAGGTGTACACTTATCCGAAAGGGCAATCCATCCTGACCCGCACCACCCATTTTGAATACGCCGCGCCCGACCACAGTAAACTCTCCCTGCTGCGCGCCGTGCAGGTTACGGGATACGACGGCGAAAAAACGGAATCTCTGCCGCCGCTGGAATTTTCCTATTCCGCCTTCGAACCCAATGGCAAACGTTTTGAACCGGTAACGGGCCGTGAATTGCCTGTGCACAGTCTGACAGCCGGCCAATTGGAATTGGTGGACCTGAACGGCAACGGCTTGCCCGATTTGCTTCAATTGAACGGCTCGACAGCCCGCTACTGGAGCAACCGGGGCAATGGCCGTTTCGACCTCGCCCGTGAAATGCGCACGGCTCCCGCCGGAATCTCGCTGAACCAACCCGGTGTAATGCTAATGGATGCCAATGGCGAAGGCAGAGCCGACCTGGTATTCCAAAACAACGGCCTGTCCGGTTATTTCCCCACCACGTTTAAAGGCGAATGGGATAGCCGTTCTTTCCGAAAATACCGCTATGCACCGAGCTTCGACCCACAAGATCCGGAAGTAAAACTGCTCGACCTGAACGGCGACGGCGTCACCGATGCCATGCGCAGCGGTGCACGGTTCGAGTGTTTTTTCAATGATGCGGAAAAGGGCTGGCACGACGCCCTGCAAATGGCCCGCAAGCCCCTGGAGGATTTTCCCAATGTCAACTTCTCCGACCCGCGCGTGCGATTGGCCGATATGAGCGGCGACGGGATGCAGGATATTGTGCTTATCTCCGACCGGAATTTCGATTACTGGCCCAATCTCGGTCATGGCCGTTGGGGGCGGCGCATCACCATGCGCAATGCGCCTCAATTGCCGCGCCACTATAATCCCAAGCGCCTGCTGCTGGGCGACATCGCCGGCAATGGCCCCGACGATCTGATCTATGTAGATTACGGCAAAATATGGCTCTGGATCAACCAGAACGGCAACAGTTTCAGCGACCCCATCCTCATTGAAGGCACACCTTTGATCAGCGATGTGGACGATATCCGGCTGGCGGATTTGTACGGCACAGGCACCAGCGGACTGCTGTTTACCGCCAATCAAAATGTTCCGGGCCGAAACCATTGGTTTTTCCTTGACCTCGCCGGGCGACATAAGCCGTATCTGCTGCATGAAATGCGCAACAACCTCGGCGCCCTTACCCGGGTGGAATACCGGCCCTCTACCGAGTATTTCCTGCGCGACTACGACGACCCGCGCACGCGCTGGAAAACGCCGCTGCCGTTCCCGGTACTGGTTGTTTCCCGGGTGGAAGTGATTGACCAGATCAGTAAGGGTAAACTCGCCACCGAATACTGCTACCACCACGGGTATTGGGATGGCATGGAGCGGGAATTCCGGGGTTTCGGCATGGTGGAGCAGTTTGATACGGAAACCTTTGACGTGTTCAATTCGGAAGGGCTTCATGGCGACACACCGTTTATTTCTACCGAAGAAAAACACTATTCCCCGCCGCTCCACACCAAAACCTGGTTCCATCAAGGCCCCATTGATCTGGAAGAGGGCGACTGGCACGAACAGGAGCGCTCGCACGAATATTGGAGCGGCGACAAACCGCTGCTGAACCATACGGAACGGGTAAACGACTTCCTTAAAACCCTGCCCAACAGCCGCATTCGCCGGGAGGCCCTACGCACCCTGCGCGGCAGCATCCTGCGCACGGAACTGTACGCCCTCGATGGCTCACCCCGCCAGGACCGTCCCTATACAGTAACCGAGCAAGCGTACGGCTTGATGGAGCTGGAAAGCCCGTCGGACACGGCCTCAAAACGCCGCCGCATCTTTTTCCCCTTCGCCGCCGCACAGCGCAGCACCCAATGGGAGCGTGGGGAAGATCCCATGATGCAGTTCAATTTTACGGAAGATTACGACGACTTTGGTCAAGCCCAAACGGCTATTGCCATCGCCTGCCCGCGCAGCTGGCGCGAGCCGGGAGATGTTTTCCCCGAAAACCGTCCCTTCCTGGCCACAGTCAGCCGCACCGCGTTCGCCTATTCCGATGGCGAAACGCCCTACATTAAAGACCGGACGGCCCGAACGACCGCGTGGGAATTGAAACACCGGGGCAACCTGACCCTGTACGACCTGAAAGCGCAGGCAACCAACCCGGATTTTCTGGAAATTACCGCACAAAGCGTCAGCTACTACGACGGCGAGGCTTTCACCGGTTTGCCTTTCGGACAAATGGGAGCGCACGGTGTCCCTGTCCGCAGCGAAACCCTGATTTTGACCGAAGCCCTGCTGCGGGATGCCTGGAAAAACGAAAACGGTGAAGCAGAAATTCCGGTCTGGCTGCAAATTGAAGCACCCGACTGGCCCGAAGAATACCCTCAGACTTTCCGCGATCAACTGCCCGCACTCGGCGGCTATCGCTTCCACGATGGCTCAGGCCCGCAAGCGCGGGGATACTGGGTGGAGGGCGGCAAAACCAAACTCGATATCCACCTGTCGCCCGCCGGAAAAGGCCTGGCGTTGGCCCTGCGCGATGCGCTCGACCGGGAAACGACCATACAATACGACGCTTACCAACTTCTGCCTGAAAAAGTGACCGACCCGCTGGGCCTAATCCAACGCGCCTGGTACGACTACCGGGTGCTGCAACCCCGGCAAGCCGAAGACGCCAATGGCAACCGTAGCCGCTTCGACTATTCCCCCCTGGGCTTGGCGAATGCTTTTTTCGTCAACGGCAAAGCAGGCGAAGCCGTAGGAGATACGCCTGAAAAACCCTCCCGCCGCCTGGAATACGACTTTTTTGCCTTCATGGAGCGGGGCGAACCCGTGTTTGCCCGCAGCATTGCCCGGGAATACCACGCCCTCGATACGGACGTGTTCCCAGGTCACGCCGACGATACCATCGTCACCGTTGAATATTCCGACGGCTTCGGGCGACAGGTGCAGACCCGGGTGCAGGCAGAGGATGTGTTATTTGGAGATGAAAATTTTGGTACGGGGTTGTTGCCCGCCGACATCGCCGAAAAACCCGGCGCCAGTGCAGGCCGGCAGCGCCAACCCGGCGAAGCGGAGAATGTGGTGGTCAGCGGCTGGAAAATCTACAACAACAAGGGCCTTGTGGTACAACAGTACGAACCCTACTACGACCAAGGCTTCGCGTACGCCACCCCGGAGGATTACCAGTTGGGCCAAAAATCGGAAATGTATTACGACCCGCGCGGGCAGGTCATCCACACGGTAAATCCCGATGGTTCAGCGCAAAGAGTCATTTACGGAACGCCCTTCGACTTGAACCAGCCCCATGCCTTCAGTCCGACGCCCTGGGAGGCTTACACTTACGATGCCAACGACCTGGCGCCCTTATGTCAAGGCCCCAACGGCGAGCCATTGGCCACTCGGGCGCCCGAAGAGCACCATTTCACCCCGGCCCATATCGAGATAGACGCCCTGGGCCGCACCGTCAAAGCCGTGCAGCGCAACCGCTCGTTGCGCCAAAAGCCCGGCGACCCCATGCCTGCACTGGAGGAGTACGTCACCTTGTCCACTTACGACATCCGGGGCAACCTGCTCACCGTGACCGATGCCTTGGGCCGGCTGGCTTTCCAATACACCTACGACCTGACTTTTGACAAGGAAAACGGCTCCCGCCCCTGGCGCATCGAAAGTATCGACGCCGGCCTGCGCCGGGTGGCTTTCCACGCCCTGGGCATGGAAACCGAACGGCGCGACAGCAAGGGCAGTCTGATCCTGCAAGGCTACGACCGCGGCAACCGCCCCACCCACCTGTGGGCGCGCAACCACCCCGGTGAAGCAAGCACCCTGCGGCAACGGCTGCTTTATGGCGACACTACCCCGGATATTCCGCCGGCACTCCTTGCTGCCGGCAATTTTAAAGGAAAACTGTACCGCCATTACGACGAGGCCGGTCTGGTGGAAATGCATAGATACGACTTCAAAGGCAACCCGCTGGCTACCAGTCGCCGCACCATCCGCGATGAGGCCGTGCGGCCCTTCCTCGGCACGGCCGCGTACACCGCCTTCGTGGTGGACTGGCAGCACCCCGACGCCGAAACGCATTATCTGGAAACCCAAACCTACCGCAGCGATACCGCTTACGATGCCCTGAACCGCCCCAAACGGGTGGCTTTCCCGGAAGACAGCAGCGGCGAGCGCAAAACCCTGCTGCCAACCTACAACCGCGCCGGGGCCTTGGAACGTGTGGCGCTGCAATCGCCCAACGGGGCCAAACAAGCCGGGGTTGAATATATTGCCTACAACGCCAAAGGCCAGCGCACCCTGCTTGCCCTCTCCAACGGCCTGATGACCCGCTACGAATACGACCCGCATACCTTCCGCCTCGTGCGCCTGCGCACGGAAAAGTACCGGCGGGAAAACGGCTACAACTTCACGCCCAACGGCGGCCTGCTGCAAGACCTCGCCTACCGCTACGACCTGGCGGGCAACATCACCCAAATACAGGATCGGGGCACGGGCAAAGGCATTAACGGTATTTTTGCTTTTGACCGCGACTTTACCTACGACGCCATTTACCGCCTGTTGAGCGGCACGGGCATCGAACACAGCGCCTATACCCACGTAGGCGAACCCTGGCTCGAAATGCTGCAACACCACAACGACGATCTGACCCAGGCCCGGCATTACCGCCAGCGCTACTCCTACGACCCGGCCGGCAATATTCTGGAACTGGCTCACCACAACCTCGACGGTGAAGCGGGCCACTACACCCGCGGATTTACACCGGAGAGCGCCAACAACCGCCTGCAAGCCATGTGGCAAAACGGCCTGCACTACACCTATGCCTACGACTCCAACGGCAACATGACCCTCGAAGCGACCAACCGCCGTTACCACTGGAACCACGCCGACCAACTGACCCGCTTCCGCAACCAACCCGAAGGCAGCGCCCCCACGGTGGATGCCTGCTACCTCTACGGCGCCGACGGCATCCGGGTAAAAAAAGTGGTGCTGAACGGCGGCGGCCTGCTGAAAACCACCACCTACATAGGCGAAGTATTTGAATACTGCACCCGGGGAGAGCAGACTTATAATATGATTCATTTGATGGACGGCGAGCAACGTATTGCCCTGCTCCGTGTAGGCGCCCCTTTCTCCGGCGATGAAAGCCAAAACCCCGCCCTGCAATACATCCTCGGCGACCACCTCGGCAACAGCAGCATGACGGCCAATGTTGCCGGGGCGCTGGTACACCGCGAGGAATTTACACCGTATGGGGAGACGAGTTTTGGCGGGTATGGGGAGCAGCGCTACCGCTTTACGGGAAAGGAAAGGGATGAGGAGAGCGGGTTGAGTTATCACCGGGCGCGGTATTATGCGGGGTGGCTGGGGCGGTGGGTGAGTGCGGATCCGGCGGGGATAGATGGAGGTAAGAATCTATTTTCATACTCCGATAACAATCCATCAAACCTAACGGACTATTCTGGAAAAAGTCCATTTGATGATATACCTGGTATAGACATAGACCCTTCACATTACATAGGAAGAGCTTTTGGATTAGGCATGGAGTTCTTTATTGGAGGGCATGCTGATCCAACAATAATGGAAAAACCAAGGCTACCAGAAGGAGGCCTTGGCGGAATGGCAGGAGGAGTATCGCATAACTTAACTTTCAGATTAACAGGCATTTTAGAAAATTCTCCTACCACTATGAGTCAATTTGGTATTGATGTCGGAGCTTCTTTTGTGCCTTGGGATTGTGGTCT
Source organism: Bacteroidota bacterium (assembly GCA_963169325.1). Taxonomy (GTDB): domain Bacteria; phylum Bacteroidota; class Bacteroidia; order Chitinophagales; family Saprospiraceae; genus M3007. The sequence goes on along the minus strand of CAUJEY010000291.1, from coordinate 9,420 downwards.
TAATTTGTCCTCGGGGAAAACAGCTTCAGGACGAAAATCTGATTGGAGATGGGACTTAGTAGCTTGTTCACTTCCAATTATAGCTGCTACTGGGACATTAACCCGTGTTGGCCGAGTTAGCTTTAACCACAGTGGATTAAGGGCTTTGGTTGTTGGAGCAGAACGAAACGAAGAATTCGGACTTGCGAATTTATTATCTAGAAAATATGATGTGACTATTGCTAATCCACGCAGACAAGTTTTTTTACCTGGTTCAGAAGGTGCAAGATTTTCGTTAGGTAGGGGAAAAATTTTTAATAATCGAATTCAAGATCTACCCCAAAATGAATTATTTAATTTGGTATACGAGGAATTTCCTCAACCACACGGCAGAACGATGACTCAAATCAATGAAAATTTAGCGAGACTTCAAAGGCTATCTAAAGGGGGGACACTACGTGTAATCACTGAGGACTTAGATGTTGTTGACTTATATCGCGATCATGTAAACCTCAATTCTTCCCGTTATAATATGGATCTAACGACTATGGATTGGACTGATTGGACAGGAGGAATGCCTGCATATGTACGGGAGGCATTTCAATCAGGTAAGCGAAAATCAGTTTTCAGAATTGACATCCACATGCAATGAAATAATGATTCTAAATAAACTAAGAACTCGGAATTTTTGATTGCCCCTATTTTTTTAATAAGAATACTAACATTATGAATGATGTTCATTCCAATCCTTTTGTAAGCTTTAATAATCAAGGAGCAGCAGGATACCAAAAAATTGAATAAAATTTCCGTAAGACATGGTACTGCCGCTCCTCAAAGCACAATCAACCTTTATTTCTAAATGACAACCCATGCCACACAACATCCAAATCCTCCCCCTTGGCGCCCCCGCTCCCGAAGCCATCTACCGCGCCTACGCCCTCCAGCCCGGCGCTGAAACCCTGCTCGCCGAAGGCATCGGCAATGAAAAAGGCGAGTGCAAGCTCACCTACGAATGGAGTGGCGGCAAGGCCCTGCACGTGCAGGTGCGGGCGTTCTCCTTCGAGGGCGCTCCGCTCGGCGCTTCGGAGGTGGTGTACAATGCCAAGGCCAGTGAACAGGTGCGGTTTAAGGTGGAACAAGCGCCGGCGCCTAAGGAGTTTGAGGGCATTGGGGCGGTGCTGGGGCGTATGCTGCCGGAAGGTCAAAAATTGGGTGCAAGCGAAGGCGCCCTGGTGATGAAAACCATCGGGGCTTACGCAGGCGAGATACCCAAAGCATACCGGGACCGGCTCAACGAAGCACGGCTGGATTACTGGGTGCATAGCGAAGCCCTGGCCAAAGAAAGCGGATTGCCAACGGCTTTTATCTATGCCGTCAACCGTATTGCGCAGAAAAAACAAGAGTTGGACTATTTTCTCGATACGGATGAAAACGCCCTGTTGGGTATGTTGGACAAGGCCGAACAGCAAAACCTTGTGTCGCTGCTGGATCGGGCGGAAATCAACCGTCAGTTGGGAGCGCTTCGCAAATCCAGAAACCCGGTACCGGAACGGTATTTTTGGGGAAGGGTATTACAGGCAGAGGATGATGCGCCATTGCAGGGTTTGGTGGTTCAGGTTTATGAAACCGGTACAGGAAACACCTTCCTCGGTGAAGACCATACCGACCTGCAGGGCCGGTTTTATATCGGAGTGAAGGTTCCCGCAGGCGCCCATCCATCCTGGCGGATTGAAGTATTCCGGGATACGAACGAAAAACTGCACCAGGGAGTGGCATCTTTGACAGAAGACGGCGTGGACATACGCCTAAGACTACCGGCGCTGCCGGATCGCTCTACCTCCCTGCTTCACCTTGCCGAAGAAACGGGTTGGGATCAGTTGCATAGCCATCTGGGCGTACTGGAAAGCGGCGGGATAAAGTCCCTCCGGGATGTCCGGGAAAAAGGCCTGGTCAAAACCGCCCTGCCTGCCGATGTTATCCGGCGGCTGGAAGCCCAGGCGCAATTAGACCTGCTGTCATCGGCGCGTCCGGCACCCGCTGCCGATCTGATTGCACAGGGATTCGACTCTCCCCTGCAAATTGCGCAAACCCCCAAAAGCGCCTTCATAGCCAGGTTCCGGGATCAATACGGCGATTTTATTCCCGCCGGCATACACGAAGAGGCCGAAGCCCTGGAAGCAGGGTTGAGCAATTTATGGGCGCAGGAAAACCTTGAGCCGGGAAAATTCACCCAGGAAGATCCCGTTGATGAAACTGACCACTTTGAAGATCCGCTGGACCTCATACCTCAGTCCTGTGGTTGCGAGCAATGCAACAACGCCGTCAGCCCTGCCGCCTATTTGGTGGAATTGTTGCAATACGCCCTACGACATGTTCAGAAAGAAAATGTAACCATCACCCTGACTGACCTGGAAACGGCGTTTCACCAGCCTTTTGCCAGTTTGCAAACAACCTGCAGCGATTCCGCTAAGACCATCCGGCAAATACGCCTCCACATCGAGATACTGCATAGTTACCTGGCTGCACAGGGAGTGCCGGCGCCCAATACGCCGGAGGAGGCACGCCACCGGCAAAGGGTTCAAAACATCCTGCAGCAAGTGTATGAGGAACTGCTGGAGCGTTTGAATACTTCTTACAATGCCATTCGCGATGTACAAAACGGCACAGACGAGGAAAAAGCGGAAGTAGCCAAAGCGTTAGGCATACCGCTTCAATTCGAAGGGCAGGATACGCTGGAAGCGCTTTACCTGCACCCGGAAGCAGTACTGGGAACAAATCTTGAAAAACTGTTCGGCTGGCGCGACACAGCACGCGACCCGCTTAGCGATCCGGCAGGAGCGCCCTTGTTTTTGCAATGGCGCAAGGCGTTGCTCCGGCAGCACTGGCAAAATGCCGACTGGTTTGTAAACGACCCAGATGTCGCCCGACCCTGGATTGATCCCGACCTCATCGGGTTGAATTGGCTCGTCGAACCACTCGACGGCGACGCCTCCGATCTATGGCATGTGCGGCGCGATGTGCTGCACAACCAATGGGAATCGTACCGGCAAATCCGGGAAAATGCTGCCAGCGACCTGGCAGCCTGGGCCGCGCTATTTGCCGACCTGGAAACTGTGGCGCAAATCCGGGTGAAAGATGAAGATGCCGCCGCCTATCTCGATACCATTCATCACCATATTGAGGAAGGCTCGCCGGTCACCGGCCATGAGTGGGAAAACGTGTACCACATCCTCGTGCAACACTACAAAACAGAACAATATACGGCATGGCGGCAACAGGAAATAGAGGAAGGCATCTATCTCAATCCGGATTTTTTCCGTATTCCTCCGCAAAGCTTTGATGTTGAGCTGCCGGAATGGCGTGCCAAACGGGCCGATTGGCGAAGCCTGCGCAACCTGTTGACATCCCGGATTGAGCAGGACCAAGCGGCGGCGACGACTCTTTCCGCAGCGGCAGCCGGTGCGGAAGAAAACCTGCTGCCGGCATGGCGCCGGCATCTGATTGAGATAGCAGAACCTGCCGGGGACAACCTGTACGATAAAGTGTCCCGCCTTTCCGGGCGCTTGTTGGCAGACTTTGCCGCGGACGCCTGCAAAACCGGCACGCGCATTCAAACGGCCATCGAAACCGTACAACAACTGATCTGGGGATTGCGCACGGGACAGATGGAAGATACGCACCCCCAATGGAGCCTCGACGCAGAAAAATTCGACGAAGAGTGGAAGTGGCTGGGCAGTTATGCGGCCTGGCGTTCGGCTATGCTGGTATTCCTGTATCCGGAGAATTTGTTGCAGCCTTCGTTGCGGCGGCGACAGACGCCTGTGTTTGAGGATATTGTCCGCATCATCCGTAACAATGCCCAATTTTCACCGGCAGATGCTTGTGTGCTGGCAGAATCTTACAGCCGGTATTATCAGGATGTAAATAATCTGCACCCGGAGGCCTCCGTCATTGCCCGGACGAATGTGGTGGAAGGCGCCTGCGGCAGCAAAACGGGCAAGGGGGAGCGGACTTTTGTGTATTTGTTTGCCCGCAGCATGGTATCCAACAAGGTTTATTTTGCCCGTTATGAGGAAGGAGATGAACCCGAACAAAGCCATTGGGAAGAGGCGCCGGGTTTGGAAAATGTTTTGCAAGTAGCCGGCGCCTGTGTGTATGCCGTAGCCCAGGAGGAGCGGTATATCTATCTTTTTGTAAAAACAAAGGATGGTCGCAATGAGACGCTTGTTTATACCCGCTACGACCTGCAAAAAGATGCCTGGTCGGGCGATTACAACCAACTTGAAGCGCCTCCAGGTAATCCGAATTTTATTCTTTTCGATGCAGTAGTGAAAAAAACATACCGGGAAAATGAACCTCCGCATCTGGCTTTCCGGAATCGGGAAGGTGAAATATTTGCCCGGAAAATGAACATTGACGGCAATGATTGGGAGGAGGCAGATTTTGAAATGCTGGAGGCCAATTCCTATGTATCGTCCATGCAGACAAGGCGTCTGTGTGAAATGGTCGAATCCATCCCGGGCGAATACTATCTGGTTAGAGAAACCTCCGAAGCAGTGGAATACCGCCTGCTCGGGGCTTTGGACGACGGGCAATGGCGGCGCGTGGGCGCTAAACATTGCCTGGGCGCCGCTCCCTGGCAAAACAACGGGGGGATGTATGTTTTTTTAGGAAATCCGGAGAGTGGGAATAATCCCGGATATGTCTTCGTTCGTCGGCCCGTTCAAGAGCCGGGTTGGACAACGATTAAAACCCTGGAAGGGTTGCAGATTTATCTGAAGACCAAAATGTCGGGGCTGGATTTGAATGAAATTCAGGTGCCTTACGCCGATCAGGTATACGGTTTGGTGAATTTATTATTACTGCAATTTGAAAAAGCACCAAACAAGGATGAATATCAGGGCAATTATGCACGGGAGAATTGGAAAGCCCATTATAAAAAAGAACTGGAAAGGGTTTTAGACCTTTTTGCCAACGATAGGATAGAAAGCAAGTTAGGAGATAAGTGGTTATTGGTAAGTAATAACTTACGGCAGTTTACTTTGGAAAAAGTACAGTTGAAAAAAGCGCTGGAATTACTTTTTGATAACCGTGAAGATGATGGTTGGAATGGAAAAAATCACATCATTTCGCTGAAGGTGCGAACTCACTCCGAGTTAGAAGTATCTGAACGCATGTCAATCCTCCCGGGATTGAGAAAAATCGTGGCAGCCCATGGAAGGACGCCGCTCAATCCGTATATACGGGTATTCTACGCCACAAAACCCTACGGACTGAAGCCGCCGGATATAGGGAATACTATGTCCATGGATTATATATTACCGGGAGGGTTTGACGCCGGTAAATATGATTCCATCCTGAATGGGAACCAGGGATTGTACCGCTCCATGTTGTTCAATCCGCAAGGTACCCAATTGCGCGACATCAACCCGCAACTGGCTGCGCCTGGCGCCAAATCAGATTACAGCATCCGGAGCAATTATTCCGAGGCAGAACTGACGTTGAGAAAAGGATTGATCCGCAGTGTTTTCAAATTGCATGAAAAAGCGCGCCCCTGGATCAAAACCTATCAGGAAGAAGCCTTTTATTTCCTGCCGGTTTACATTGCCTTACAACTACAGCGAAGCGGATTTTATCAGGAGGCCGCCGATTGGTTCCGCACGGTTTATGATTTCAACCGGCTGCCGTCTGAACGCAAAATTTACTACGGGCTTATCGAGGAAGAAAACCTCGGAGCGGGGCTGGAACGCCTGGCGGATTGGCTGGGCGATCCCCTGAATCCTCATGCCATAGCGGCAACGCGCACCAACACCTATACGCGATTCACCCTGCTGTCTGTCATCCGCCTGTTGATAGACCATGCCAACGCGGAGTTTACCCGATATTCGCCGGAATCCCTGCCTAAAGCCCGAACTTTGTACCAAACAGCCTTAAACCTGTTGAAATCGCCGGGGCTGGTCGCCGATGCTGCCTGGTGTGAGCGGGCCATGGGTGAAATAAACCAGGTAGCTGTACAAGAATTATCCCCTGAATATGCCGGGGTGTGGAAAAGTATACAATTGAAATTGGGGAAAATAGCGACAAAATCCACCCTGAAATCGGCGGTGACTTGGGCGAAAGGCGTACTGGGAGAAAATATGTCCGGGCGCGAACGCCTGAAAACCTTGCAGGAGGGCATGCACAATCAATACGGGGATTTGCCGGCATCATCCAGTATTGCCAACCGATTGGCCAAACGCGGCGATATTGCCAATAAGGCGCAAATAGCCCTGCTCCGGCATCCGGAAGTTAACCAAAGCCTGACCAGGACAGTTTCGATAGCCGGAAAGGATTTCACCCGGAATATCGCCCTCATCATTGGTAAGGTAGAATCAGAATTGAACGCAGGCCCGGTGGAAATACCCTGGCTGAGGAACAAGTTGCCGGGGTCGGAAAAACACGCCCAATGGATACAAAATCAGGGATTGCACGCCGCGGAGGTGCCGGGTATTGCATACGGCTTTTGCGTTCCCGATAACCCGCTCATCGAAGCCTGGGCGCTGGAGGCCGAGGCGAATCTTTACAAACTGCACACCTGCCGGGATATCGCCGGCATGGAGCGTCAACCCCTGTTACTGGACGACACGCTCGATATTTATGCCTTGCCCTCCATCGGCAACCGGGGCGATATTGTAGTGCCGGCACAAAATCCTCCTGCTCCAACCCCTTACCGCTATGTGGTTCTGATCGAACGCGCGAAGCAATTGGCCAACATGGCTCAGCAGATGGAATCCTACTTCCTCTCGGCGCTCGAAAAACGCGATGCCGAAATGTACCTGCGCCTGAAGGCAGGGCAGGAAGTGGAATTAACAAGGGCTGGCGTCAGGCTCAATCAACTGAAAGTGCGGGAAGCGGAGAATGGCATTGTCATGGCGGAGTTGCAGAGGGATAGGGCGGGAATTCAAGAAGACTACTACTCGAATTTAATAAGTGAAGGACTAATATTTTATGAACAGGCAATGATTGCTCACTCAATTCAGTCAATTGCCTTAAGCGTCGCTGCTGGCAATTTGTATGGAGTTGGTACAGTAATGAACGGAATCACAGCTGCATTTACTTTCGGGCTGTTTGGAGACCCTAGTGGCAGTGCAGCACAGGCTCTTTCTTCAATGGCATCTGCAGCTTCTGCTTCTGCATCGCTTTATCAATCTTTGGCTTCATTTGAACGCCGCAAACAGGATTGGACTCTCGCGAGGAACCTCGCCCGCCAAGACATCCGCATTGGCAACCAACAAATCCGCCTCTCCCAAGACCGCCTGCGCATTGTCAACCAGGAGCACCGCATATCCGAATTGCAATCCGATCATGCCCGGGAAACCCTGGAATTCCTGATCAACAAATTCACCAACGCCGAATTGTACGACTGGATGAGCGGGGTACTGGAAGGCGTCTACGCTTCCTTCCTGCAACAGGCTACGGCCGTGGCCCAACTGGCCGAGCAACAGTTGCAATTTGAGCGCCAGCTCGATAGGCGTTTCATTATTCAATCGGATTACTGGTCCTCCCCACGAAGCCTGGAGGCAGCCTTGATCGGAGAAACCACTGACCGGCGTGGCCTGACCGGCTCGGCACGGTTGCTACAAGATTTGTCGCTACTGGATCAATACGCCTTCAGCACCGACCGTCGCAAGCATGAACTCAGCAAAACGATCTCCCTGGCGCAGATGTCGCCGGTGGAATTTCAACAATTCAGGCAAACTGGCCTGTTGCCATTTGTAACCCAAATGGAATGGTTTGACCGCGATTTTCCCGGGCATTACCTGCGATTGATTAAACGGGTGCGTATATCCGTACTGGCCTTGGTTCCGCCGGTGGACGGCATTCGCGCCACACTCAAAAGACAAGGAGTGTCTTACGTCGTATCGAATGCGGACAGAGGTGATATGGTGTCTTTACCAGTCAGTTCCGATACAATTACCTTCACAAATCCGGTCAATGCAAGCGGTCAGTTTGAGATGGAACTACAACCGCAAAACGAGATGCGGCGCCCCTTTGAAAGCGACGGCATAGCTGCCTCCTGGCTCCTCGAACTTCCCAAAGCTGCCAATCAATTCGACTACAATACCATCGCCGATGTATTGATCACCATTGATTACACAGCGCTTTACAGCGATGACTATCGCCGCCGCATCATCGCCAACCTCGACCGCCGCTTCTCTGCCGACCGCGCCTTCTCTTTTCGCCGCGATTTCCCCGACCAGTGGTACGACCTCAACCATCCAGAGCAAAGCAACGAACCGATGGTGGTGCAGTTTGAAACATTGCGGGGCGATTTTCCGGCCAACATAGAAGGGATACAAATCAAACACGCAGTGTTGTACTTTGTCCGCAAAGATGGCTTCACCAAAGAAATCGATGTAACATATTTGCGTTTCCAACCGCAAGGCGGCGTATGGCTGGGCGATTCGGCAGTACAAAACCTGACAACCATCGAAGGTATTCTGAGTACCCGAACCGGTTCGTTTTCGGATTGGGATGTATTTCGGGGCAAGATTCCTGTTGGCCAATGGTCTTTAGCCTTGCAGGATTCTACTGAATTGCGTCAATGGTTCCGGAACGAACAGATTGAAGATGTGCTGTTTGTCCTTTCTTTTGAAGGAGAGACAGCGAAGTGGACGTAAATGTAAAAAGGTAGCGATTTATTCACTCAACCATACAACAATGTCTCACACACCATTATCTCTCGAACAAAGAAACCAATGCCTGTGGATAGGGATGGGGTTGGTGGTCACTTTACTGTCTTTATTTAAACAACGATAAACTATGACGCAAAATCCACCCACTCCCTCCGAACAAACCCTCCTCGAAGAGTACCGCATGTTGCGTGCGGATATGCAGCAGCGCATCAACTTCCGTTTTCAGGTTTTCAACCTGTTGTTGGTAGTGCTGGGCGCGGTATGGTCGGTCGGCTTAGACAAAGGGAACGCCCACATCCTGTTAGTCTATCCTGTTTTGGCTTTATTTCTTACCCTCAATTGGATACACCAAGGCCTGATCATGATAAAGTTAAGCCGTTATTTACTGGAAGAACTGGAACCAAAGCTGCCCGGATTAAATTGGGAGGCCTGGGTGCATAAGGATTCTAAGCGTTTTTCTGGTTTCAGCGCAATGGGTTTGTGGGCTGCCGGCGGTTTTATTGTGGTGACGGAAGTACTGACTCTTGCCCTTGCCTTTGGGATGCAGTGGGGGAAAGATTGGAACGGTTTAGGCTTGTTTTTGGCAATTTCAGGCATTGCATTTACCTTGCTGACATTATTTTTCTTATACTCGTAGCGAAATGATTTGGGAAAATTCGTAACTTTTTGGCATGAAACTACAACTGAGCACGGAAGAGATCAAAGAGTTGCAACGGATCCAGAAGAAGGATCGGTTTCATCGCCGCCGGTTTATCAAAGCGACGGT
>CAUJEY010000290.1 GCA_963169325.1 Bacteroidota bacterium | reverse complement strand
CCCGACACCCTTAAACCTGGTTCCGGCCGAACCGAAATTGCCACCTTGGGTGGCGGTTGTTTTTGGTGTGTAGAGGCCGTTTATCAGGAGCTCAACGGCGTGCTCAAAGTGGAAAGCGGGTACTCGGGCGGCCACGTGGACAACCCATCCTATGATGCCGTATGTGCGGGCACTACAGGCCATGCAGAAGTAGCCCAAATCACCTTCGACCCCGCGGTTGTTTCATTCTCCGAAATTCTTGAAGTGTTCTTTACGGTACACGATCCAACCACAATGAACCGGCAGGGCAACGATGTGGGTACGCAGTACCGCTCGGCTATTTATTACCATACCCCGGAGCAAAAAACACTTGCCGAAGCCGCCAAAAAAGCGGCAGTTGAAATATGGGACAAACCGGCAGTCACCGAAATCGCAGCATTCAGCAAGTTTTATAAAGCCGAAAATTACCACCAGAACTATTACCGGGACAATCCGAACCAGTCGTACTGTGTGTACGTGGTAGGTCCAAAAGTGAAGAAATTCAGGGAGAAATTCCAGGAAAAGCGAAAGCAGTAGCCTGAAATTTAAGCAAAAACCAGCTGCGCGTGTTGTACCTTTGCAATAAACCAAGCAATAGCATGATCGCGACTGAAAAAGAACAACTCCTGCAACGAATAGAAGAAGCATTGGACACTGTAAGACCTCATCTCAATGTAGATGGCGGAGACGTGGAACTGGTGGATGTAACTGACGATATGCAGGTGAAAATCCGATGGATGGGTATGTGCGAGTCCTGTTCTATGTCTACTATGACGCTTCGCGCCGGCATTGCCGAGGCCATCAAGGGTAAAATCCCCGAAATCATGGGGGTAGATGCGATAAACGGGCTTTAATATTATACGACAAAGTCCACCTTAGCGCACATTAGCAAGATTAGACTAATGTGCATTATGGTGGACTTTGTGGTTTTACTTTAAAATCTTACACTCGCCTGCATCTTCCACCCGGTTACCCGTCCGGTTTGCCCCGAATCTGTTACTGCCAGGCGTTGCATCGTTTGCTCCAGCCGGCTTTCCAGGCGCAACCACTCGTTCACTCTCCAGGTCAGGTTGATAAAATACCGCGCGCCCCGCCCGGCAAATCCGGGTATTGAAATTGCCGCAAATAAGTCATTTTCAAAGGTATAAACCCGGGTGTCGTAGTCTTGTGTGTCAAAAAGGGCATATCGCAACGAGCCATAAACCGGTGAGCCCAAGGGGCGTACAACGGCTTCCTGATACGCCAAAAACCCGCGTGATCGGGCAAGCGATCCGACTTGAAATGAGGTCCATTCTACGCGGCTGCGCAATTCGACCGCCGGCGTGATTTTATATGAGCCATGCAACCGAAAACGGCCGCGACGATTCTCAGCCAGGCCTATGCTACCTTCCGCATCGTTATCGCGTTCTTTAATTTCCAATTGCCAAAGCGCATAAAATGAGACACCTCGTTTTGGCGTCCAAATTAATCGCCCCAGGTATTCGCTCCCTGCGGAAGGCGCTCCCACGCCAAATCGGAGCCAGGGATGCCGCCACACATCGGCATAAGCATTGATTTGCCATTTCCGCCCGAAACGTACATCCGTGCCAAGATAAACCCCCTGTTCGTTGGACGCTCCGGAGGTTTCGGCAAAAGGTGCGGCATATACCGATTGGTATTCGCGGCCCAGGGTACGGTGTAATACAGCCAGCGTTACCCGGCGGTCGGCGGCAAAGAGCAGACCATTCAGGGCGGACATGCCACCATTGTCGCTCCGGGCAAATTCGCCAAACGCATACCAGTTCCGGTGGCGCCAATTATAATCCAAACTGGCGCCGGTCAGACGTTTTCCGGCGAAAATAAATTGCCGGTAAGGCGCCACCGCAGGTTGCCAGGGCTTGTCATATTCCAGGTGCAAACCATTCAGCGATACTTGTCCGTTTTTCCAGCGACGGGTAGCCGACAAAGCGCCGACCCATTCCCGGATCGATTTTTCATCGGCTATTTCCGAGGGAGTGCGATGCAGGCCGGAAGCCTGAAGCGACGAAAAAGCCAGATCGGCAAACTCCTGGTCGGTGGTATCTGCGGGCGCAAGGACATTGGCATCGCGTCGCCGGGCTGAAAACAAGGCTGTTACCTCCCAATTTTTACCGAAAGTGAGCGTAGTCGCGGCTCCCCGGAGGAAATATGCTTCGCCAAAAGAAGAATAGGCGTTAATTTTTCTGCTGTCCCGGGCAATCGACATCGTTTCAGCCGATTTACCAGGCGAAAAACCGGTTTGAAGCAGCAAGCCTTGTCCGAATCGTGCAGAAAAATCGCCCAGTGCCAGGGTCTTGAGCGTCGGATTTACATTTTGAACAAAAAAATGCGCGCTGTAAAAATCAAATCCCCGCGGGTTGCTGCCTTTGAAAAATGCTTCTCCGGGGTCTTTTTCGCCGGTTATACCAAAACGCATGCGGTTGTCGAAAGTATGCCGGAAACGTATGGCCATGGCATCGGGCTTACCTTCCGCCGAGGCAGGGATATTCTGGCGATTATTGTGCCCCCAGCGCAAAATAAACTCATTTTCGCCACGGACAAAACCATGTTGCAGAGGTATATTCCTAGAATCCAAGCCGGTAGAAACCTGCACAAATGGAAGCATCCGGCGAATATCAGCCAGTTCCCAGCCCGGAATGGCCTGCAATTCATACTCATTCAGGAACGGCCCGAATTGCGTACGATAAGCCAGCAGATTTTCAATTTGAATTTCATTTAACAGCCGAATGGCCATTAAATCATCGCGGGTGGCGCGATTGAGGTCGAGCGGTCGCAGGCGCAGGTTTTCCAACGTTTCCAGTAAAAGTTGCGCATCAGCCTCGGAAGCCTGTTCATTTTCCCGGAAAAAATTTTCCAGTAATTCTCCTGTAGCCGGGTCTTCAATTTGACCCAAACAGGGTAGGGTAGGACAGAGCAGGAGCAGAACGAACCACCCTTTTCCAATTGTTTTGTGTAATTTGCGAGGATTCAACATATCCGGGAGCATCCGGTTGTGATTCGCAACCGGCGTTGAATTTGGGCACAATGTACCGAAGAAAAAACCGTTAGAGGAGCGAAAGATTGATTTCCTTTCTATAAGGACCGGGGACTCTGGTGAAAGTTAATTTTTCGAGCAAAAATTATGTGGTTTCCCTGTATCGCTTACCGGGTATCCGCTATTTTTGCGCGGTAATTTTAAAACCTGTAAAATACACTTACACATGAAAAAAACACTTCTTGTAATGCTCGCAGGAGCCCTGCTGACGTTCGGCTTAACGTCGTGTGGTGAAAAGCTGCTCACAGACGAGCAAGTTCAGGCCGAAATTGAAAAAGGCTTTGAAGCCGGAAAAGGCGCCGTTGAAACTGCAAAGAACGACGAGTGCCAGGCTACGTTTGAAGAAAGGGTTACGGCCGAGGTTGAGCGCTTGAAGGCTGAAGCCGAAGCAGCGCCGGTTGTGCAGTAATGAAACTTCCGAAAACAGAGGTTCTGCCCAATCATTAAAAATTTAAATTTTCACTTTTAAAAACACATTTAACGATGAATAAGAAACTCATTCTTGCGGGTATTGTAGTTGCCGCGGGATTCATTACCCTGACTGCTTTTGGCGGAAAAACCCGGGAACAACAAACACAGGAAATAGCCGCAGCCGTCCAGGCCCGGCTTGACGAATTTGCCGCCCAAAAAGACGAAGAATGTACTATAAAGGTAAACGAAGAGGCCCAAGTGCGTCATCAGGCTTATCTAGCCACATTACAAGCAGAAGCTGCCAAACCAGGCAGCAAAACAACTAAGAAAAAAGCTGGTACAGGAACCAAAGTAGCGCCATTGCCGCAAAAGGTACCGACCGATCCGCAGAAAACGCGCTCTGGCGCGGCTCAACCGGGAGATGTTGAACAACAGAAAAAACGGGAGGGTGCCGCACCAACGACAACTCCCGCCCCAGCAGAGCAGAAAAAACGCCCAGGCGCAGCAGGCGGCGGTAAGTAACTGACGAAAACGCAATAAAAAAACAGGCCGGCAGGATTCACATCCGCCGGCCTGTTTTTTTTATTGGTACAAAAAGACCTTACTTTGTAATAATGAACGTGCAGTTTTCCGTCGAATTGTCGGAATAAGTAACTACATAGTTCATGTTGATCGTGTTGCCGGAAATTTTGCCCGTTCCGCTGAATTTACGTTGAGCGGGATCAGTGTAGTTATTTAAAGAAATAACTTGTGCCGTGGTAGACGATGATGTTTCCAATGAAATTTCAGCATCAACGAAGGAATCAAATCCGCCGAAGTTGGTGACCCGTACAGTCGACCCGGACAGACGAGTAATGGTAACAGGTTTCGTCAGAGCGCCGCCGCAACCATCGGTTCCGGTGTAGCTGCCAAGAAATTTTGTTGCCCACTCTTCGTCGCATCCACTGCCTTCAAAACCGACATTGCAGACGCAAACACCTTCAAAACAGCTGCCATTATCGCCGCAAACTACGTCTTTGCAGGGGTCCGAATCGCCGCAGGAGGGAGCAAATGCGACCATCGACAAAAGAAGCGCGAATGAATAAACTAGTTTTTTGTTCATCTTTGAATGTTTTTGTGTGATAGAATAAGTTTTTTATAAGTTCGCCGCAAAAGTAATGAAAAGGTAGACGTTAGCCTGTTTACCTTGCGGAAATTTCTTGCTAAATGCAACAACACAAACTCAACGTTTCAAAAACGGCCCATTATTATACCTTGGGCGAGCCGGGTCCACATGTCCGTCAATTATGGATCGTTTGCCATGGGTACGCCCAACTGGCGTCGGAGTTTTTGGAGGATTTTAACTTACTAAATAACGGTCATACCCTGATCGTTGCCCCCGAAGGATTAAACCATTTTTACAAAAAAGGTTTTACCGGTCCGGTGGGCGCCAATTGGATGACTCGCTACTGCCGGGAAGATGAAATTGCCGACAATGGTGCCTATATGCAGTCCCTGTTGAGTAAATACACAGCGCTTTTGCCAGCCGGTGTACGTATTATTTTGCTTGGATTTTCCCAGGGTACTGCGACGGTTTGCCGTTGGATTTTGCGGTATCATCCCCATTTTAACGACTTGGTGCTTTGGGCGGGCATGCCCCCGGAAGATTTGGATTACCAGGCCCATAAAACCTATTTGGCTGATAAAAACCTGTATTTATTATACGGCTCCAATGACCCCTTTTTAACGCCGGACCGCATGAATCAATTGCAGGAAATGGAAGAAAACAGTGGGATAGATTTCGCAGAATCGACTTTTGAGGGCGGTCACGAAATTCCAGGAGATGCTTTGCGGGAATTATTGGAAAAACTAAACTAACAATCTTTGTAATCGATCACTTAATCTTCATTTTTGCCGCATGAATTTTAAAAAATTTCTTCCTCACCTCATCGCATTCGGCGTTTTGCTGGCCGTTGCCGCCGTTTTTTTTGCCCCGAATGCTTTCAGCGGCAAAGTGTTACCGCAACCGGACAACGATAAGGCCCGCGGTATGCAAACGGAGATTCAGTCCTACATCAAAACGGAAGGAAACGCTCCGTTGTGGACCAACAGCGCCTTCGGCGGCATGCCTTCCTATCAAATTTACTCCCCAATGGAAGGCAACCTGACCGGCCCTGTTTTTAATGCCTTACTGCTATGGTCTGATATCAGCAGTGCCGCTTGGGTGCAGGTCTTTCTGGCTATGCTTTGCCTGTATCTGCTGCTGAGTGTTATGGGAGCCGATTGGCGTGTCGCGATATTTGGGGCGCTGGCCTATGGCATTACCACCTATAATATCGATATTCTGGAAGCAGGCCATACCACGAAAATGATTGCTCTGGCCTTTGCGCCGGGTGTGTTGGCCGGCATGGTGTTGGCATTCAGGGGGAATTATTTGTTAGGTGGAAGTTTGATGGCGCTCTTTATTTCAATGCAGGTGTACGCCAATCACGTCCAAATCACCTATTATACTTTGCTGCTCTGCGGTATCTATTTTTTAGCGAAACTGGTAGACGCTGTTATCGAAAAATCTTATACTGTTTGGGGCAAAGCCCTGGTTGTCAGTTGCCTGGCAATTGCTGTCGGTTTTGCCGCCAATACTTCGCGTTTGTACTGCACGTATGAATACAGCAAAGAAACCATCCGCGGCAAGTCGGAACTCAGTAAAAGCAGCGGCAAAGGCGACGGCCTCGACAAAGATTACCTGTTCGGCTGGAGTTATGGCGTAGCAGAGAGTTTCACTCTGTTAGTCCCACATTTTGCCGGGGGAGGCGCAGGGGAGTCCTTTACCAATACCAAACTGCTCAGTGCCTTGGACCCGCAATTCCGCAACCAAGTCAAAAGTCTGTTTTATTCGGGCGATCAGCCTTTCGTGGGTACGGCAATATACTTCGGCGCCATTGTTTTCTTTTTATTTATAATGGGCGCATGGCTAGTGCCCGGCGGGCCAAAATATTGGTTGCTGGCCGGCGGGTTGTTTATGATTTCGTTGGCCTGGGGTAAAAATTTCTTTTTAAATTTTGTTTGGTACGATTATCTGCCCATGTTCAATAAATTCCGGGCAGTTTCCATGGCTTTGGGCATGGGCCAGTTGTGTTTTGCCATTCTGGCCGCTTTAGGTCTGCAAAAACTGACCGACCCCGAAGTTGACCCGGAACGCAAAAAAAAGGCGCTTTGGATAGCGGCAGGAATCACCGGCGTCCTGTGTTTTTTTGCGGTGATGCTCGGCGACACAAGCGGCCCGAACGATCAGGTGCTGGCGCAAGACCAGCGATTGCTCCAGTTGCTTCAGGATGACCGTGCGTCAATGCTGCGCAGCGACGCACTGCGGTCGGCAGGGTTTGTGGCTGTCGCCGTCTGGATAATCTGGCTTTATTTGCAAGGTTACCTTAAGGCTGGCTTGATGGTTATTTTAGTTGCACTGGCCTCACTGGCCGACAATTGGATGGTGTGTACACGTACCCTGACAGCCCAGAAATATGAAAACAAACGCGCTGCATTGTCGCCACCCCAGGAAACAGACTATGATAAACAAATTAAACAGGACCCCGACCCCCATTACCGGGTGCTGGACCTCGCGCGGGGCGGCATAACCGGGAATGCGCAAACGTCTTATTTTCATAAAAGCCTGAGCGGATACCACGCCGCCAAACTGGGGCGGTTCCAGGAGGTTGTCGATACTTTTTTAACTGCCGACCTGGGAAACAACCTGCACATTGTGGGTATGCTTAACGGGAAATACGTCGTCACCCAAGACGGGAAAGTTATGCGTAACCCGGAGGCATGCGGCAATGCCTGGTTTGTGAAACATGTTGAGGTAGTGCCCAACGCTGATGCCGAGATAAATGCGCTGCACGCCTTGAATCCGAAAGATACCGCGGTCGTGCAGCAGGCTTTTGCCGGTACGCTACAAGGACTCAATATACTGCCGGACAGCACAGCGCAAATCCGATTGGCCAAATACCATCCGGTTAAAATGGAGTATGAATACTCCTCCAACTCGGAACAATTGGCCGTGTTCTCGGAAATATATTACCCACCGTCCAAAGGCTGGAAATGTTATCTGAACGACCAGCCGGCGCCGGATTTTATTAAAGTGGATTACCTCCTGCGCGGTATGCGGCTGCCTGCCGGACAAAATATGCGGCTGGAAATGCGTTTTGAACCTGCTTGCTTTACCTGGGGCGAAATGGTTGCTCTTGGCGCCTCGGGTTTGTTGTTGTTGCTGTTTTTCGGAGGACTGTACTGGTGGTTTCGCAAACATCCGCTCGAAGATCCTAACCGGTTAAGCGATATGCCAAAAACCGAAAAGGCAAAGCCTGCTAAAGCAGATAAACCAGTAAGGAAGAAAAAATAGGGCTAAATACGGCTATTCACCGGGTAACGTTGAGTTACCCGGTGAATAAATGCCGGTCAACAAGTCCCGGTACAATTGGATATACCGGTTACCTATAATGGAATTGGAATATTGCCTTTCAACCTTTTCACGAGCCGCTTTTCGCAGGGTTTCGATCGGCATTTCACCCCGGGCAACCCAATAAAGTCCTTGCGCCAAGGCTTCTGCATCTTGTTGCGGCGCGATAAATCCCTCATGTAAATGCCCAACCATTTCCGGTATTCCGCCGGTACGAAATCCGACAACCGGCGTGCCGCAGGCTAAAGATTCCATCACGGTATTGGGTAAATTATCCTCTAAAGAAGGAATGATAAAAATATCGGCGGCGCCATAAACAGAAACCAATTGCGAAACATCCCGAACCATGCCCAGAGCATGAAAAGGGTAGGGGAGCGCCTCAAGTTCCTGAGGCTCTGATTGCCCCAGAACTAACAGTTCCACTGGCAAATCGGGGTATGCACTTTTGAGCCGGCATAAGGCATCCAACAAGTAATGAAAACCTTTGCGTTTTTCTTTAACTTTCATGGCAGCAAACAGCACCAGCACAGCATTTGGCGCAACACCTTGGGCCTGCCGGAATGCAGCGCGATCCGTTTCGGAAAGTGGTTGAAAAAGCCGGGTATCAATCGGATTTGGAATAGATGAAACCGGATAGTCTTTTAATAGACCACTGCTACGAGATTCGCCGGCCAACCATTCACTACAGGTAACAAACTGAATACCAGGCGGAAATATTTCCTTTTTTTTCTGCCAGATACGGTAGGAGAGATCTTTTGGGCCCGGGCTGCGCAAATAGGGACATTGGCCGCAGGACTTCTGGTAACGATTACATTCGCCACTGTAATGGCAACCGCCGGTGAAGGCCCACATATCATGCAGGGTCCAAACAATTGGTTTGCCCAAAGACGCTAGCTGGCGGATATTTTTCAGCGACAAAAAGCCCTGATTTACCCAGTGCAAATGTAGCACATCGGCCTCTTGCACCCATTTGTGCCGTCGCAGATCATGGCCAAAATTGGCAAGGGAAAAGGAAAAACGGACGGATTTATCGCGCTCATAAGGCAAAAAGGAAAGCCTTTCGGCGTAAAAAGGCCATTTTGGCGGGGTCTGATCCATAGTGAGCAGATTCACTGTTTCGCCTGATTCCGTGAGGGCCGTTTGTAAACGCCGGCAAGCGACGCCTGCGCCACCGTGCATATAGGTAGTTAAAAGCAACACATTCATATCGAAACAATCGCCGTTTGCGAGGTTAGTTTGGTGTAAAATCAGTTAAAAATAGGATGCATTGGTGAATTGCTGTTATTTTGCCCCAAAACTCTAAACTTTTAACTAATCTACATGCCTTGTTCCGTCCCTGTTTTATTACTTGCCTTTAATCGTCCGGAGAAAACGATAAAAGTGCTGGAGCAAATCCGAAAAGCGGCGCCTGTAAAAGTGTATGCACATTGTGATGGACCGCGAGGTCATGTGCCGGACGATATTCCTAAGACAGCGGAAGTAAAACGGCTTATTCAGGAGCAATTAGGCCATTTAGGCGTAAAAACACTTTTCCGGGAAAAGAACATAGGCTTACGTCAAGGAATCTTTGGCGCTATCAACTGGTTTTTTGAACAGGAAGAATACGGGATCATTCTGGAAGACGACTGTGTCCCGGATATTTCTGCTTTCCAATTTTGTGAAGAATTGTTGCTTCGGTACCGGGATGATCCACAAATCATGCATATCGGTTGCTCCAATCTGGCAGAAGAATACACCCAAAACCGGTCCGATGATTACCTGTTTTCCCGATTTTCTTTTATTTGGGGCTGGGCTACCTGGCGGCGGGCCTGGCAGGCCATGACGATCAACCTGGATGGCCTGGAAACATTTGAACGAAATGGCGGTTTGAAACGTTTTGTTTCAGATTATAAGTCACAAGCCTATATGCGCGCGAAATTTGAGGCTACCAGAACAGGTAAAAATAATACTTGGGATTATGCCTGGTTTTATAGTATATTGAAAAACAATGGATTGTGTATTGTCCCAAGAATAAATTTAGTGCAAAATATTGGGGTAGGGGAGGCGGATGCTACAAATACGACCGCGTCAAATCAAAATGCCCGGAAACAAGCACAACCCATGAATTTTCCTATTTCGCACCC
Organism: Bacteroidota bacterium; assembly: GCA_963169325.1. Classification (GTDB taxonomy): domain Bacteria; phylum Bacteroidota; class Bacteroidia; order Chitinophagales; family Saprospiraceae; genus M3007. Next base: position 47,431 of record CAUJEY010000290.1, on the reverse strand, counting down.
GGCGGAAAGGGTGGTTGATCCGAAACTGGAACAACTATTTTTTTATTACTCACAAAAAAGCCGGTTCCAACTGCGCTTATGGTACCTGTTGCACGTCATTGGGTTGCGTTGATTAATCCATTCTTCTTCACCGCGAAAAATATACGCGATGAAAAACTTCATTATTTACGATCTCGAAGCTACTTGTTGGGAAAATATGCCGCCGGGCTATGTACAGGAAACCATTGAAATAGGCGCTTTCCGGGTAAATCAATACGGCGAAGTACGTGGTAAATTCAATCGTTTTATCCGGCCAGTAGTACATCCGACGCTTTCGCCTTTTTGCCGCCAGTTGACCACCATCAATCAGGAAGACATCAACCGGGCGCGAACTTTTCCGCAGGTAATCGAAGAATTCTGGGACTGGGCGCGCATCGAGGAAGAGGATTACGTCCTCTGTTCCTGGGGTTCTTTCGATAAAAAAATGTTTATCAGCGACTGCCAATTACACCGGATCGACGCCACCTGGGCGGAGCACCATGTGAACCTGAAAGAGCAATACAAAACCTTCAAACGATTGCGGCATTCCATCGGCCTTAAAAAAGCAGTGGAAAAAGAAGATATATTATTTACTGGAGTGCATCATCGCGGCATTTCAGACGCTGAAAATTTGGCCAAATTATTTTTGAAATACCTGGGCAATTGGAGCCTTTAAATTAATGTGGTCAATGTGGTCAATGTGGTCAAAACAGATCGCAAGTATACTGACCACATTGACCACATTGAATCAGGAGGCATACGGTGAATCGTAGCCCAGAATTTTCAACATGGAATCGGCATCCTGTTCCTGGAAAACTTCCCAATCGGTGAGTTCTCCGTAGTAGTTTTTATCTATTAAGATATGCTTGGGCGCAGGGAGCAAGCAGTGTTTCAAGCCTCCATAACCACTTAGCGCCTCCTGGTACGCGCCGGTATGGAAAAACCCGATAAATAAAGGCTCATCCTTTTCTTCGTCGTAAACCGGTAAATATACCTGGTTGATGTGCGCTTCCGAATTGTAATAATCGGCGTTGTCACAACTGATGCCGCCAATGTTTACTTTTTGGTGCTCCTTGTCCCAGTGATTGATGGGTAATAAAATAAATCGTTCTTTTATTCCCCAACTGTCCGGCAGGGTGTTAATCAGCGAATTATCCAACATATACCACTGTTCAGCGTCATTTTGTTGCTTTTTACCGATTACAGAAAAAATCGTAGCGCCGCTTTCGCCAACGGTAAATTTGCCGAATTCAGAATAAATATCCGGCTCCGGTACGCCTTCATCGTCGCAATATTCTTTGATGATCCGGATAATTTCATTTACCATATATGGGTAGTCGTAGTCGAAACCCAATGAGTTACGGATGGGCATCCCACCACCTATATTCAGACAAGATAGGGTAGGACATATTTTGCGCAATTCGCAGTAAGTCTTTATGCCTTTTTTGAGTTCACTCCAGTAATAAATGGTGTCTTTAATCCCAATATCTACAAAAAAATGCAGCATTTTGAGGTTAAACTTAGGATTATTGGCAATTTGGTTTTTATAAAAAGGCAACACCTCGCTTTGGCGAATGCCGAGGCGGGAAGTATAAAATTCAAAATTTGGTTCTTCTTCCGTTGCCATTCGGATCCCGATATTGCAATTGGAACTCTTGACTAAGGAACTGTACAATTCCAGTTCCGCGACGTTATCGCACACTGGAATGACGTTTTGGAACCCTTCGTCAATCAGTTGCGCAATACGTTGCACATAGGCCCGTGGTTTATAGCCGTTATTCACAATAATGGTACTCTTATTAATCTTGCCCAATTTGTACAATCGCCAAATCAGGTCGATGTCAAACGCAGAGGAGGTTTCTAATTGAGTGCCGTTTTCCAGCACTTCATTGAGTACGAAGGCGAAATGTGAGCTTTTGGTGCAGTAGCAGTAAATGTATTTTCCATTATAATTATGCCGTTGAATAGCATCCCGGAACAGCTTTCGGGCTGTTTGGATTTTCTCTCCGATTTTAGGCAAATAGGTCAGTTTTAAGGGCGAACCATATTTTTTCACCAAATCGTAGATATCGATGTCATTAAACAGGAGACGATTGTTTCTTAGACGGAAGCCATCCTGGGGAAAATCAAAGGTCTGTGCGACCAGGTCATAATAAGTGTTTTTCATTGAAAAACAAGACGTTCAGACTTAGCAGTGTCTGATTCTGGTGAACGAATAAATGATAAAACGCTGGCAAAGGTAGAGGCTTTTAGCAATTGTCCGGCATTACTTTTTATCGTGGGAAAGTGATCGCTTCAGGGGTGTTTTTCTTTATCTATTTAACATAATATAAATTATGGGTGAAAAATCGAAAACTTTTTAACGCTTCTTTTGCTGCATCCAGCCCGTCAGGCCGTTTAACAAATCGCCAAACGAATCATATTCCTTCCGAAAATTGATACCAAACCCGTACCGGGAACGCCTGGAACCGCCGGCAATATCCGGCTCCGTACGCTGATATACCTTGAGCCGCCACTGGCGGTTTTCCGTGAGATGGATTTCTACTGTTACGTCTTCGCCCAAAAATCCTTCGTTTGTCGTTGTGCCCGGCTGGCCCAAGCCGAATTGGGAACCGACTTGTACGGTAATCCGGTCGTTTATAAAACCACTTGTCAGGCGCAATTGGAGTTCGCGCCCTATTTGTGCCAGGTTCGTTTGACTTGGATCAGTCTGATTGCGGTATTCATTGTAAGCAATATCAAAATTGATGCTCGACACTGTTCCTCCAAACCATTCGGTAGCCAACCCCGTCAGGTAGCCGGAGAATTGATTACTCAAAACCTGTGTCAATGTATTGAAGGCAGATGCCAGATAATCGCTGCTCTGAATATTACCCGATCCGGAAGATGGCGGCAAAAAAGAACCCACCACTATCAGGCCGAACACTTGCCGTGTCAACTCATTCTGATCTTGCCGTAATAATGTTAATTTACTGTCTATCAGTGATTTAAGTTGAGATGTAACATTTGGAAAACTCAAATCGAATGTTATATTCGGTTTAAACAAATCACCCTTCAGGTGCATCGTTACGACGGCCTTTGTTGATTTGGTTGCCTCCGGACCGAGGCTGTTCGTCAAAGCCAGTTCATCACGCAGCAGATTGTACAACGAGGTATTTTCCGAATAAGTAGCATCCAGGTTAATCTGCGCGCTGTATGGATCACCGGACCAGTTAATATTTCCGCCTTCGGCAACCGTAAACGGTTTATTAATCCAGTTCAACAGCGTAAAAAGGTATTCGCCGCGCTGAATCTGGTAGGTGCCATACATTTTAAACTCCCCTTCCCTGTTAATGGTCATCCGAATATCGCCCTCTCCCCTACCCTTCACAATATCCCCCGATTTTTCATCAAAAATGAGTTGCACTTCTGCTTCATCGGTGATCGTCAAATTCATTTCCAGGTTAAGGCCTTTCAGTTCTTCAAATATAAAACTTTTTGTTTTATTTATTATCTGATCCGTATTTTTTTCTTTAAAGTTGATAAAACTGGCCGCCTGAATGTCCGCATTGGAACCTAACGGTATATATAGCCTCGTATCCTTGCCGGTGACAGCATTAATAACAATGTTTGTACGGCTAAATGAGCCTGTAAATCTGGCGTCAAACTGTCCAATACCTTGCCCGTAAAACAATTCATTGTCGGTGCTCAAGGTATTCAGCATCATAAAATCATTTCGTACCGACCTGATCCGGCAGTCCAGGGTCCAATCCTGAAAATGATTATGACGAAGGCCCCCCTGTACGATAGCGGCATGCCGGCCGGCATCATAGATTGTTACACTGTCTGCCCACAGTTGATAATTAGTCAGTTTGATGGTCTGATCTGGGATATAAAACAATGCCTTGAGATAATCTAATTGAAATTGTCCGTCAACCCGCGCTGAACCGCTCATCCCCATTCGATTAAACGGCCCGCCCAGATAAATAGCCTCGGCATTAAGTTTTCCTGTTGTTTTGGAAATATCCGGTACAAACAATTGAAGAACCTCCATTGGGAAGTCTGTCATCGAAATCTTTGTTTGGAATTCGCCCGGACGAACTTTACCCAATTCATCAAAGGTATGTTCGCGTTTATTATCCTGAGCCCAGGCCCCCAGTATACGGAGTTGATGTTTTTCTTTGTCACTCAGAAAAACACGCCACCAAAGCGCCGAGTCAAGCGCAGGAAGTTCAACGTTACCGATTAGCCTGCCATAAGGCCGTTCGTTTACAAATATTGTATCCGTTGTTAAATATCCCCTAAAATCTTTTAACTGAAACAGGTCGTACAGTTCAATATCGAGGTTATAAATTTTACCCCTGTAGTTGATCCCATCCAGTTTCAGAAATCGCTGTAAAAAGCTCACATCAAAATTGGCAAGCGACAATAATGCCCCTTTGCCCGTATTGAAACTGTCGATGACGATCCGCTGAAGTCCGTGCATCAGGTCAAAATTTCGTGCATCAAAATAGGTGTCTGAAAAACGGAGATAGTTATCTTCGTCCATCAACCATTCTTCATCAAACAGGGTAATGTCGGAGGTATTGAAGTGAATTTGCCAAAGGGAGTCTACCGCAGATAATACGCCATTCAAATTCGCCCGTTTAACGATGGAACTTGTGTCTTGGGTGTTAAGCGTAAAACCAATCTGGTCATTGTCGGCCTCCCCGAAAAAATGAATCTGGGCCAATTGTTGTCCGTTGGATAACATTGCCTGAGGAATGCTCAAGTCGTATTTTCCCTGATTTTCAGTATTATTCCACGAAAAATTTACGTCGCGGATATTAAACCCATTGTAAGCCAAATCCGGCGCATACAACTTAAGTTCGGATGACATTTTCTCGGCATTGACGTATCCACGAATCCAGGCGCCGCTAATGGTACCCAAGCCAGGGTCAATCAACCGGGTCAGATTCCGGGTGTTTTTGATCTGAATATTTAATTTATAGTTATCAAAAACGGGCAATGTATCTGCTTCGGGCGGCTTGCCGAAGGCCTGCTCCACCAGCACAGGATAGTTGTCGTGAAACAACCGGAAAAGGTTAGCGCCCATTCTGTTGAGTTCAAACCGGCCTTCCAAAATCCCATTGGCAATATCTGATAATAAAATAAAGTACCGCTCACCATTCGGTCGGTTCAAGGCCGCAAAAGTGAGCGAATCGATGCGATGGACGTGTTGTTTGTCCTGAATCAGCCTGAAATCGCGGAGAATAACCGTGCCCCTGAGGTCGTTGAGATTTCGCGCATACAACTGAATTTTATTGATTTTGCCGGACAATACCCAATCCTCTTTCACCAGGTTTAAAGCGCCCAGGTCTAATCGGCGTAAGTCGGCTTTAAAATCATATTCGGTCGTGTCTTTTAGGTTAATCGTTCCGTCGAAAGTAAAATCAATGTTTGGGTCCTCCACGTTCATGTGTCCCTGAAACACCGATTTATTAAACTGGCCGTTCATCTCAACATTACTGTAATTGTAGTCGCGAAATGAAAAAGAATCCAACACACCGGTTACCTTCGCATTAATCGTATTTATTGTCAGTCCGTTGCCGTTGGCAATATTTACCCGGAAAGTGGATTTTCCAAAGTCGCTGTTGCCCGTCCATTTTTCAAGATCAAAACCATTCATATTGAGAAAACCGGAATAAACGGCCTTTGCCGCTCCTCCGGTCAGGTCAAGCTTCATATCCAGATTTCCATATCCAAGATCAGTGGCTAATTTGCCGGCCAGGATATGATTAGAGCCAAAAAGTATCTGGTATGAGCCTTCAAAATTCACTTTTCCGAGGCGATTGAAATATTCCGGCACATTGAGTCCGGGAATAATCTGCCGGATGGTCGGCATGGTTGAACTGGCTTGTTTGAGGTTGAAATGCAACCGCATACGGTCGCTCCCCTCTGCCATGTCATCTCCGTCAAAATCGCCGTCGATAAAGGTGTTACCATTCAAACGAATTTGGAGATTTCTACCGTTCAACCTGTTTATGCTCCCGTCGATAAGTCCTGTAATATCTACTTTCTCCGCCTGGTTTTTGACAAAAAAAGTGTTTTCAGTTAATTCCGGGCTAAAAACCATGATGTCGCTCAACTGAATTTTAGAACCGGACGCCAGCCGTGCATCCAACTTGACCCGATCGGTAAATTTGTTAAAATCCCGGTATGTGTTATAATGTAAAGCAATCGTATCTCCCAGCAAACTATTGGATGTCTTCAGTTGTGTGCTGTACAATGCGGCGATAGTATCATTTACAAGAACTTTGTCTGCGGTTAGGTTCTCTATGCCGAATCCACATTGTTCCAGCCCCGACAGATGCCGAAGATTCCCGCTAAAAGCCAGATCATCATTTGCGGTTACGTTATCCGCTTCAACGTTAATTTGATGCACGGCCAGATGATTGTAGTCCATCACATTCGGCGCCGTCGTACGAGTGGGCGAAACATCGAATCGATCGAGTGAGAATTGGCCATCGTGGAGGGAAAGTAACCCAATCCGGATTTGCATCGGTTTGGCCGGCTTGCCCTGGGTTGTGGAGTCCGCCTGATTGGCGATGGGGCGCGCAACCGGGGAGGCCCCTACCCTACCGGTTAATGCCTTCGCCGGGTACTCGGCAATGGAAAAGACCGGGCCCTCTAATTGAACCGATTGAATATCGTACACATTAGAGCCAAAATCGAGGTCGTTTATCCGAATATTTCCGGAGCGGATGGCGCCGGCCATCCGTTGTCCCCTTACCCAATCTTCCTGAACAAACTGAACATCCGTCAAACGAAGGTTTTGTATCCGAATATGTAACGGGGCCGGTTCTGATTTCTGCTTGGTTTCGCCGGCGAAATAATCCAGGATAAACTGCAGGTTGTTTTCATACTCGCCTTCGGCGCGCCGGAGGTTAAATCGCGCTTTTGTCAGGCTTATTTCATTGAATTCCAGTCTGTTACCTAACAAGGTAAAGATATTCGAATTCAGGCCTGCTTTCAGGCTTTGCGCAAACAACAACGTATCTCCCCTTAGGTCGGCAACGTAAAATCCTTCCAGAATTAAATTATCAAAAAAAGAAATATCGACACGCCTGATTTCAACGGTTGTATGCAACTCATCAGATAAATAGCCTGTAATCTTTCCGATCAACCAATTTTGAACGACGGATGACTGAAGGATAAAGTAAAAAACAATTAAGGCAAGTACCACACCGAACACGATATTTTCGACCCTGCGCCATAACCGGCGCAATACCATCCACACCCGCATGGCAAAGGGCCCGGGGGTGGTCGATTGATCTGGAGAAGAAGGTGCGTCGGCCATTATCGTATTAAAAACAAAAAAGTGTGGGATACGTTCGTTTCCACACTTTTTTGATAGCAATAAAATTGTATCAACGGTATGATTTATCAGGATACCCGGAAACTCGATGCTCCGAGTAACCCTTTGTCGCAATATATAGCAACGACATAATTACCCGATTTCAATTTATCTTCCAACTGATGAGCAAACGACATACGCTGGGTGGATTCAATAACTACTTGTTTCACTTGTTGAGCCATAATTTCCACCGGGCCGGTTGGGGCGTAGACGGTCGCTTTTACCGGATTTTTTGCGGCAATCGGGTTGCCTTTATCATCTGTTATAACCAGATATATTTTTTGCGCGCCCTGGAAAGATTGCGGCACATCGGCCAGGTCAAAACTAACCAGGAGTTCTCGGGCTCTGCGGGCTTTCGTTGTAAGTTTGTCGTTGCGGCGTTCTACCTCTACCCGGAAAGAAGTTGCTTTGAAGGTAGCCGATTGGGTCTTCCGGATTTGATCTTCCAGTTGTTTTGCCAAATCGGTTACCTGGCCGCTGAGTTGCGCTCGCTCCCCTTTTAATTGTTCATTTTCACCGGTTAGTCTGGCATTTTCATCTTTCAACTGGTCATTTTCTTGTCGCAATACCAGGATAATCGTTTCGTATTCGGTTTTAGCCTTTTGCAGGTCAGCTACTTGTTTTCGCAGTTCATCCAGATTTTTAGTTGAGGTAGCCTTTATCTGTTTGATGGCGATTTCCTTTTGCTGAATAATCGCTGCAGTATTGGTCACCTTTCCCTGCAAACTTTCATTTTCGGTGCGGAGGTTGGAATAAGCCATGGACAAGCTGTCCAGCTCGCCTTCAATATTGGCTTTTATCAGGGTTAATGAATCGAGCGTCGCCTGGCGATCCTGGCTTTCCGAGATCATGTTGCGCGATTTTTGCCAGAAAAAATACCCCAGAATGGCTGAAAGAATAAGCAACGCAGTAACGACGATGCTGTAAACGCGTGAGTTTTGATTTTCACTCATAGTGGCTGTTTTTAAGTTGGATAAACGATTGGTTTGGACCCGAAAACGTCGGGATACAAGTAGTATTATGAATCCTTCGTAGAAATTTTAAAATCTTTTTTACCGCCGGTTTTTTCCAGTAAACGAACCTCTTTAATCACAATATGGTGGGAAAAGGCCTTACACATATCATAAATAGTCAATGCGGCCAAGGTGGCTCCGGTAAGCGCTTCCATTTCCACACCGGTTTTCCCGGAATTTGTAGCCAGACACTCGATCACCACTTCCCGTTTTTCAGATAGGTTGATCTGTATGTGGCAATTGTCGAGGCCCAGCGGGTGACATAACGGAATTAATTCGCCCGTCTTTTTAGCGCCCATGATACCGGCTAATATCGCTGTTTGAAAAACTGCCCCTTTTGCCGTTTGAATATCGCCCCGATCAAAATGTTCGAGCACCTCCGCTGGAAGTAATACCACGGCCCTGGCTTTCGCCATACGACGGGTAATTGCTTTGTCCCCCACATCTACCATAACCGGGTTGCCTGATACATCGAGATGCGTAAATTCAGCCATATTCCAATTTTCTGCCCAAAAATAGACAGGTTTATCGGCTTTTTTAAGGACCTGGTTTTTTTTGTAAGAGATTATTGATAGGGAAATTTTGTCTGAGTAAAAAGGTAAGATTGAAAAAGGATGCCTGATAAACAGGGTCATGAGTGATTTCGTTGAATTGACGACCTTTGGCGCCAGGCAACAGAATCTCTTCAACATGCAGATCGAATTACTACTGCTGTTTTTTGTTATCGCCGTGGTGTATTCCTCGGCCGGTTTTGGCGGCGGCTCCAGTTACCTGGCCGTTTTGGCGCTCTTTGCCGTGCCGATGGAGACGTTGCGGCCGGCAGCTCTTTTGTGCAATTTGGTGGTCGTTAGTGGCAACTTGATTATATTTTGGAAAAACGGTCAACTTAAAATCCGGCAGAGCGCTCCGCTGATGCTTGCCGGCATACCGTTGGCTTTTTTGGGTGGATTCTGGAAATTGAGCGAACGGAATTTTTTTTTGTTGCTGGGCTCCGGGCTGTTGGCGGCAGCGATTGCAATGTGGGCGCAAAACCGGCTATCCAAGCCTCTAAATGAGTCCCCGACAAGTTTGCCGGATTCGGCCAATATAGGTATCGGTGGCGTGCTCGGCTTTTTAGCCGGCCTGACCGGCATTGGCGGCGGCATTTTTTTATCTCCCCTGCTCAACCTGCTTCGGTGGGACAAACCAAAAATCATTGCCGCAACGGCCAGCCTTTTTATATTTTGCCAATCGGCAGCCGGCTTGACCGGGCAATTAGCCCGCCAGCCGACGCTTGACTGGACTTCCATTTTACCCCTATTGGCCGCCGTGCTGCTCGGTGGCCAGATCGGAGCCAGGTGGAGTGCCGGCTGGTTTCCGCAGGCCCGCGTGCGCAACCTAACCGCGGCACTGGTGTTTTATGCCGGCTTAACTATTTTATGGCGTCATTTATGAAAATTCGTGTACTAACTTTCGGCATCGTCCGGGATATCACCAATACAGGCAATCTATGGGTGGAACTCCCGGCAGGTTCGAACTCCGCCGATTTACAAACCCTGTTGCAGGAGCAATTCCCGGCCCTTAAACGACTGAATTCCCTCCGGATAGCCGTTAACGCCGAATATGTGACACCGGACACCCTCCTCCGGGACAGTGATGAAATTGCGCTTATTCCACCTGTAAGCGGAGGATAACATGATTGATATTCAAATACTTGACACGCCTTTATCCGTCGAACAATGCCGGAATTATGTCGCGGCCGATGACGCGGGCGCTATCGTCGAATTTATTGGAACGGTGCGCCGGCAGACGCAAGGCAAAGCCGTAATCCGCCTCGAATTTGAGGCTTACCCAGCCATGGCCTTACTCGAAATGCGTAAAATTGCGGAAGAAGCAATAGTCCGGTTTTCCATCCTGCGGGTGAGTATGCACCACCGGACGGGGATTCTTGAAATCGGAGCAATTCCGGTCGTCATCGCCGTTTCATCCGCCCACCGGGCAGCCGCGTTCGAGGCCTGTCAGTTCTGTATCGATACGCTCAAACAAACGGTGCCAATCTGGAAAAAAGAAATTTTTGAAGATGGCGAGGTTTGGGTGGCTGCGCATCCTTGAGTGAAAATGGCGCCCAACCTTCAGCACTTTACCGGCGCCTCCTCGGAGAGTTCCGTAAAAAAATCCGTCTTGTCTTCATCGGGACGGTCCTTGCATGGAAAATCTTTTTCCACCAGAACATGCAGTGCCGTGCCGGCGCCGAGCGGCAAAAAACACTCCATCCCTACTTCATCGGTATCCATCCAATGCAGGGCCCTGGCATAAGGCGCCTTGACAATAACCCGGTTTTGAAGGAAAGTGGCGGTCATATCAGGCAATCCGTCTTCCAGCAGTAATTCCCAGCCCAGGTCCGGACCATTGGGGAAATGTACGGCTGCCCCGAGCCATTTTTCAGCGCGCAGCTGAACCAACTCCGAACGGCGGAGGCGCAGACGTATGCTATTTTGTTCACAACGTATCTTCATGGCCGTATTTTTTTTGCAAAAATACATAGCGGGCGCGAGTACGCCACTTTTAGTGTTGAGTATCTGGCAGTCCCCCCAAACATTAAAGGTTACTCAAACTTTAACGATCACAGAAGCCCGCCATAAAGACAAATAGCATCTATTTGCCATACATTTGCTCCTAAAAAACAACACATGAAGTTCATCTTAATCCTTCCGGCATTTTTTGCCGCCGCCGTCTTCGGGCATGCCCAATGCCCTGCATTCCAACTATCCGATTTACAAACCCTGCAACGAACCGATCCTGCCTTAAAAGAAAGTAAAATCCAGGACCTCGGATTCGACCTCCGCAGCGAATTCGTGACCCAAGGTGCTAAAACCCGCGGCTACAGCAAGTGCTGGAACGCTACGATTCGGGAAAAAGCCATTTTCGAGCAACTGATTTGGTGGAATACAGAATCTAACTCTATTTCCTTTTTTACGTTGAATGAGGACCATTTTCGCCAGCTGCGCCAGTCGATCACAGACCGCGGCGCCACCGGCGGCATCACCGAAAACCCGGATATTTATGTCGGGCATCTTTTTTTGTACCGGTTCGGCGTGAAAAAGGTAGACGCGGTTGAGTTTTACGTCGTGACCATCGAATTTAAGAAAAAATAACCGATCCATAAAAAGTGCAACACACTCAATAGTTTTTTCGCGGGTATTGCCCCTCCAATGACGCACCTTTGCAGCATCAATTTGGAAGACTATGAAAAAACTTTTGTTTTTCTTGCTGGTGCTGTCCAGCCTTTCCTGTACGCAGACTGCCGTACAGGCACAAAGCGGTAAACTCAATGCCGCCGAATTTGAATCGATCCTGTCCAAAGATAAAACGGTACAGTTGGTCGACGTTCGTACACCGGAAGAATATGCAGCCGGACATATCGAAGGCGCGCGCCTGATCGATTTTTATGACACTGACTTTGCTGCAAGAATTGGCAAGTTGGATAAAAGCAAACCCGTCATGGTGTACTGCGCTGCCGGCGGCCGCAGCGCATCTGCTGCAGAGCAATTGAATAAAATGGGCTTTAAAAAGGTGTACGACCTTACCGGCGGTATGCGTGCCTGGCGCGCTGCGGGGAAGAAGGCGGTGCAATGATTCGTCATTAATCGTCATTAGGTTGTCATTCGTCATTGGCCGTCATTGTTTATTGAGCGTCATTGGCTTAATATTTTTGGAAAAACTTCAATTTTATATGTTCAATTTTTTGAATAAACTCTTCGGTCCGAAGGCCGACTTTAAAGCGCTTGTCCAACAAGGCGCCATTATTCTGGATGTGCGAACGCCGGAAGAATTTCGAGGCGGCCACATCAAAGGCTCGTTGAATATCCCGGTGCAAGTCATACAAGGAAAAATTGCCGATTTGAAGAAAAAAGGCAAACCGATCATCGCCGTTTGTCGCTCAGGCGCCCGCAGCGGCGCAGCCGTCGGCATGCTGAAAAGCGCCGGTATAGAAGCCTACAACGGCGGAGCCTGGAATGCTTTGGAAAATGTCATTGGTCATTAAACGTCATTAGTCGTCATTACGGTCATTAGTCATTAGTCGTCATTACGTCAATCAGCGAATGACTCAATGACGACTAATGACCGAGTGACGATCCAATGACGCTCTCTTTGATTATGGAATACTGGGAAATTATTCAAAACGCCTATACCGGCTACGCCAACTACTTTTGGCATGAGGTAACCCACCCGCATTGGGGCAATTTTTTCTATTGGCTTATCGGCATTTCGGTAGCCGTGTATGCGCTGGAGTTGCTTTTCCCCTGGAGGAAAAACCAGCCTCGCATCCGGGAAGATTTCTGGTTGGACACATTTTATATGTTTTTCAACTTTTTCCTGTTCTCGCTGGTCGGTTATGCCGCAGTCTCCGATGTGGCCGTCCACGCGTTCAACGATTTTCTGGCCGGCTCCTTCGGCATCCGGAACTTAGCAGCCATCAACGTCGCTACCCTACCCCACTGGGTGCAGTTGCTTCTCCTGTTTGTGGTCCGCGATTTTATTCAATGGAACGTACACCGGCTGTTGCACTGGTCTCCCTGGCTGTGGAAATTTCACGAAGTGCATCATTCCGTGCGGCAAATGGGTTTCGCGGCGCACCTGCGCTACCATTTTATGGAAACCATCGTTTATCGCTCCATAGAGTACCTGCCATTGGCTATGATCGGCTTCGGGATACAGGATTTTATCCTGGTACACTTGTTTACCATCACGATCGGACACCTGAATCACGCCAATTTTTACCTGCCGCTCGGGCCGCTGCAATACATCTTCAACAGCCCGCAAATGCACATCTGGCATCACTCCGAAAAGTTGCCGGAAGGCAGCTCCGGCGTCAACTACGGTATCACGCTCAGTATTTGGGATTACCTGTTCGGCACCGTTTGGATGCCCAAAAACGGGCGCGATATTAAACTGGGTTTCCCAGGCGTAGACGAGTACCCGCACGGTTTTTTTAGCCAAATGCTAAAACCCTTCAAACGTCGATCATGAATATTTTCAATGACTGGAAATTCGTCCTACTCGCCTGCCTCACGCTTGGGTTGGCACCCTTCGTACCGGAACCCCACGTGTGGGGCAAACTCCGCTGGGTTGCTGGCGGCGCCGTGGGCATGAAACCGATGGACTGGTTCGATCTGTTGATGCATGGCGCGCCTTTTGTACTTTTGCTGCGGCTGGCGGTGCTGCGTTTGTGGAAAGGACGCTCCGCTACTTAATTCTTATTATAAAAAATTTACCACGGAGACACGGAGACATGGAGACTTGTCCTGTAAGGAACTACTCCGTGCCTCCGTGGTGAATTAAAAAAGTCACACATGAAACACCTTCTTTTCTTCTTCGCACTTGCCCTTCCTCTTTTCGCAACCGCCCAAAACCAATCGGTCGATAAAAAAAAGCACAAAGTCGTGTTCCAACTCACCAGCAGCGACACGCTGGTACACAAGGCTTTGATCAAACAAATCCGCAACGTGCAGGCCGCGGCGCCCAACACCAAAATTGAAGTGGTATGCCACAACAACGGCATCACCTTCCTGCAAACCGCCGTGAGCAAACAAACCGCCGGCATCCAGGAACTGAAAAAGACCGGCGTCGATTTCGTTGCTTGCGAAAACACCATGCGCGAGCGCAAAATCGCACGCGAAGAACTCGCAGCTGAATGCCGCACCGTGCCCGCCGGTTTGTTGGAAATCATTGACAAACAGGAAAAGGGCTGGGCGTATGTGAAGGCGGGGTTTTGATGGCAAACCTAAAACGCCAACACCTCCTGCAAAACTTTCCCTACCTTCTCAATCGACAAAATCATCTCCCCTTCCAAGGTCGAATTCAGGGGCACTGCCGGCATGTTCGCCGCGCCGATGGTGCGTACGGGCGCATCGAGCCATTGGAAACAGTTTTCAGAAATACGCGCCGCCAGACTTTGCGCAAAGGTGTTGTTCACCGGCTCTTCGGTGATGACCAATACCTTACCGTGGCGTTTGGCTAAGTCATACATGGCCTGCTCATCGAGGGGGTACAGGGTGCGCAGGTCAAGTACCTCTACCCTACCCTTGAACTGTTCCGCGGCGTTCATAGCCCAGTAAACGCCCATACCGTAAGTTACAACACCGAGCGTTTCGCCTTTTTTAACCAATTCAGGATCAGCGGATAAGGCAACGCGGGCTTTTCCAAATGGAATAATATAGTCTTCGTCGGGTTCCGGAGTACGGGCGCCTTCGGTACCGCGTACTTTGGACCAGTAAAGTCCTTTGTGCTCAAAAATAACAACCGGGTTCGGGTCGTAGTAGGCCGCCTTCATCAGGCCTTTCAGATCGGCGCCGGTACTTGGGTAGGCGATTTTGATCCCACGAATATTGGCCACCACGCTTTCCACGCTGCTGCTGTGGTAGGGGCCGCCGCTGCCGTAGGCGCCTATGGGCACCCGCAGGACACAACTGACCGGCCATTTGCCGTTGGTCAGGTAGCAGGAGCGGCTCACTTCGGTAAAAAGTTGGTTGAGGGCAGGCCAGATGTAATCGGCGAACTGGACTTCAACGATTGGTTTCAGGCCGGCGGCGCTCATGCCTACGGTACTGCCAATGATAAAGGCCTCCTGAATGGGGGTATTGAACACGCGGTGGTCGCCGAATTTTTCTGCTAAAGTCGCGGCTTCCCGAAACACCCCGCCGAGACGCCGGCCCACATCCTGGCCGTAAAGCAGACATTCGGGGTGTTTGCGCATCAGTTCTTCAATAGCAAAGAGAGCGCAATCCACCATAACTTTCGGCTCGCGTCCGGCCGGCTCCCGTATGCCGCGTTCTTCTGTGACAGGCGTTGGCGCAAAGTCGTGAGTATAGAGGTCTTCAGGCCGGGGATCTTCGGCGTTTTTGCTAAGTTCAAAATCGGCGCCCACCAAAACCGCCACTTCTGCTTCTATTTTATGCAATTGATCAGCGGTAAACCCGTTTTCCAGCAGCGTGTTGTACAAAATGGGAAAGGGGTCGCGGGACTGGTGTTCCGCTAAATCGTCGCGGTACCACTCTTTGCGTACGCCGGAAGTATGGTGATTGAGCAAGGGCACTTTGGCGTGGAGTAAAAAAGGCCGGCGCTCGCGGCGAATTGTATTCAGGATATCCTGCACCGTACTCCAACACGTTTCAAAATCGCTGCCGTCTATACTGACCGCTTCCAGCCCCGGGAAACCTTTTGCGTACTCCGCCGCATTAGCCACACGGGTTTCTTCGGCGTTGGCAGAAATATCCCAGCCATTGTCCTGCACCAGATATAATATAGGTAGCTTTTTCAAAACGGCCATTTGAAAGGCTTCTGCTACTTCACCTTCCGTCACGGAGGCGTCGCCAAGCGAACAAACGACAACCGGTTTAACGTTCGAAGTTTGAAGTTTGAAGTTTGAAGTTTGAAGTTCTGGGGTATCTGTTTGATCTTCAAACTTCAAACTTTGAACTTCAAACTTTTCTTTATACCAAAACCCCATGGCCGTTCCGGTGGCTGGAATTGCTTGCATACCAGTGGCGCTGCTTTGGTGCGGAATTTTAGGCATATTGTCGCGGCGCAGGCTGGGATGGCAATAGTAAGAGCGCCCGCCGGAAAAAGGGTCGTCACGTTTTGCCATGAGTTGCAGCATGCACTCATAAGGGCGAAGCCCAATACCGAGCAGGATACTGTCGTCGCGGTAATAGGGGAAAATATAATCCTGCGGGAGTAATTGCAGGGCTACTGCTAATTGGATAGCTTCATGTCCCCGCGAGGTGGCATGGACGTATTTGGAAACGAATTTAAAATTGGCTTCGTAAATATCGGTCATAGCCTTGGCAGTGGCCATGAGGCGAAAGGCGCGCTCCAGAACAGGTTTTGGGACGGCGGTATTGCCGTTTTTTGCAGCGGAAGTTTTGTGTCGGGAAATGGTGGTGGTGCTCAACAGTTCGAAAATTAAAATGGTTTTGCCGAATCGGGAAAGGGGTGGTGCAAAGGTAGCAGATAGTCCAACAAAAAATCTAAATCCGGGTAGATTGCCAGTTCGTCAAGAGCCACTTCCCCTTTTTTTTCCGGTAAATAGCCGAGTAACATAACCGTACCTCAAAAGGGTTGTCGTTCAGGATACCCGTCACGTCGACCATACCGTTGGTAATCGCCCATTTGCCATAATGCCTGACCTGCGTTTCGAAGGCACGATCCATCGTCCGGTATATGATGCTTCCGGAACTGATCGCAAGAATATGTGCCGTTTTGGTTTCTGTCAAACTATTGGAGTGTATATAAACCAGATCGTCGGCTAAATAATTTTTAAGAAAAACGGTGTCTCGTCTGGTCATGGCCGCGAATCGCTGCTCCTCCGTATCCAGCACCGATTTCTTTGCCAAAGTCTGACCCAAAGTGACTGTCGGTGTAAGATTTAAGCATATAAAAAGTAAAAATAAGTAGCGCATAATATCTTGATTTAGGAGGCAAATCTACGACGAGGCTAACCACAAACTCGCGTTTTGTCGTCTATCCGTTAAAAAAAGGCTGAAAATGGTCTGAATTTTGCACGTAATTTGTAGAATTGTTTTCAATCCACAATTTCTCATGAGCCGATTACTACTCACCACTGCTATGTGGCATCTGGCGCTATGTTTTAGCGCAGCACAGGATGCCCGCCTCTTCAACCAAGTTGTTGCCTCCACCGGAAATGTTGCTGTGCAACAAGGCCTTAGTTACGCCTATACGGTTGGAGAAGTCGTTATTTTTACCGGATCGGTCGGCGACTTCATCTTCACACAAGGTTTTCATCAGCCGGAACAAACAAAAATCGTTTCGGTAGACCAACCAGAATTAGCCGATTGGAACATCGAGGTATTCCCAAACCCTGCAACTGACCGGTTAACGGTCCGTTTTTCGGCAGAAAAGGGATCTGCACTTCGAGTCAACGTACTGGATTTGCTCGGGAGGGTTATCCTTGACGCATCCCCCTTATCTGAACCGACTGGTTCCCTCATCGACTGTAGTCTCTGGCAGCCCGGAGTCTACTTTTTGCAGTTACTGGACCCGCAAACAAGGGCCCACGCTACCGTACGGATCGTACGCTTGTAATCTTTTGATCGCAGTATCATCCCGATTTTTTTATTCGTGAACATTCCAAAACTGATTCCGACTATGACAAGACGTCATTTGTTACTCCTTTCCCTCCTGATGATCCTGATTGCCTGGCGCGCCGAAGCGCAATTTACGCCTCAGGGTTTTAACTACCAATGCATTGTGCGGGATGGAACCGGCGCTTCCATGAATAACCAAACCGTCACGCTGCTCTTCACCGTGCGCTCCGGGACATCAAACGGTCCGGTAAACTACTCCGAAAAACAAACTGTATCAACCAACGAATTTGGATTGGTAAATTTGGTCATCGGGCAAGGAAGCCCTTTGCAAGGCACTTTTCCTGCCGTGAACTGGGGCAGTGGCGCTAAATTTTTAACCGTCTCGGTTGAAACGGCGCCAAACGTCTTCGATGAGCTCGGTTCCACCCAATTGATGAGTGTGCCGTATGCCATTTATGCCCAAAATTCGGCAAACGGACAAGACAATTGGGGTACCCAGGTGGTACAGACCGATCCGGCTCTTAAAGGCGACGGCACAGCCGCTAACCCCCTTGGCATTGCCCAGCAAGGCGCGCAAACCGGACAAGTGCTCAAATGGGACGGCGCTAAATGGGCGCCCCAGAACGATATTTCCGATACCGTACAAACCGGTGGCACCCTAACTCAAATTAATACCGGTACGGGATTAACCGGTGGCCCGATTACCACCTCGGGAACCATCAGCCTCGACAATACTGCGGTAGCGCCGGGTGTTTATGGCGGTTCTGCCCAGATTCCAGTAATTACCGTGGACCAAACAGGTCGAATCACGGATGTTTTTACGGTGATGCCACAACCTACCACCATCGGCATAACCGGCGCCGCCGGCATTAACGTGCAACAAAACGGGGTCAATTTTACCATTACCAATACGGGTGATACGAATGCTAATGACGATCTGACAACCGGTACAGTTGCCGCGGGCGATGTAAGCGGGCCTTTTTCCAACCTGCAGATCAATCCCGACGCAGTGGGTAGTGCCGAAATAGCCGGTGGAGCAGTTGGCGCCACGGAATTAGCCAACAATGCCGTGGGTACCACTAAAATTGCTGACGATGCAGTGACCGCTGCAAAATTGAATGACATGGGCGCCGCTTCGGGTCAGGTGCTCAAATGGACGGGCACAGCGTGGGCGCCTGCAGTAGATAATACCGGTACGATCAATCTTACCGGCGGTACGGGGATCAATGTGACCGGTAGTGCCCCTAATTTTACGATCGTCAATACGGGGGATACGAACGCGGCCGATGATATCACTACCTTCACACAAGCCAATGGCGATGTAACCGGCCCGTTTGCCGATCTTCAGTTGAAACCCAATGTGGTGGGCGCCAATGAGTTGAGTGCTAATGCCGTGACGACGCCCAAGATCGGCGACGGCGCCGTTACCGGCAATAAGATTGCGCAACAAAGCGCTTCTAACGGCCAGGTACTCAAGTGGAATGGCACTACCTGGGCGCCCGCCAACGACAATACCGGCACCACGACCATCTCCCCAGGCGTAGGTATCGACGTGATTCCTGTTCCCGGCGGTTATGTTATCGGTAATAACGGCGATGTTAACCCGTTCGATGACATTACGGAAAACAGTACTGCCGGTGGTGATTTGAGCGGACCTTTCAGTAATCTGCAGATCAAACAAAACATCATCACCAATTTTGAAATGGCGAATAACTCCATTTCGACAAATAACCTGCAAAACGCCGCGGTAACCGGTGTGAAAATTGCCCAAATGAGCGCACTCAACAACCAGGTGCTCAAATGGAACGGGGCAACATGGGCGCCTGCAACCGATGATACGGGCGGTGATAACTGGGGCGCGCAGTCTGTAGTGGCCAATCCAACCCTTTCGGGTGTTGGTACCGTAGGCAACCCGCTGGCCATTGCACAACAAGGCGCTTCAAATGGGCAAGTGCTCAAATGGACCGGCACTACCTGGACGCCTGCGGCCGACAATAATACAGGCCCCGACAATTGGGGAACTCAAACGGCTCTTGCCGGCACCACACTTACGGGTACCGGCATTGTCGGCAACCCGCTCAACATCGCACAACAAGGCGCCACGCCCGGCCAGGTTTTGAAATGGAACGGCACTACCTGGGTACCTGCGGCCGATAATAATACTGGTGGGGACAACTGGGGGACTCAAACAGTCGTCGCGGATAGCGAATTTGCAGGGAACGGTACCGCGGCATCACCCCTCGAACTGGCTCCACAAGGTGCAGCTGTCGGACAAGTCCTTAAATGGAACGGCACTACCTGGGCGCCGCAGAATGATGACAATACCGGCCCTGACAACTGGGGAACGCAGACAGCTATCACCAACCCCACCATTGATGGGAATGGCACCGTGGGCGATCCACTTCGGATAGCCTCACAAGGCGCAACAAATGGGCAAGTACTCAAATGGAACGGTGTTTTATGGGCGCCCTTCGACGAAGCCGGAGGAGACGATTGGGGGACACAAACGGCTCTTGCCGGCACCACGCTTACGGGTACCGGCATAGTCGGCAGTCCGCTCGATATAGCGCAACAAGGCGCTACGCCTGGCCAGGTTTTGAAATGGAACGGCACTACCTGGGCGCCGCAGAATGATAACAACGCAGGTCCCGACAACTGGGGCACCCAAACGGCTCTTGCCGGCACTACACTTACGGGCACCGGCATTGTCGGCAGCCCGCTCAACATCGCACAACAAGGCGCCACACCCGGCCAGGTTTTGAAATGGGATGGCGCCACCTGGGCGCCCGCCGATGATAGCGGTACCGGAGTCGGCGACAACTGGGGCACCCAAACGGTGGTAACCAACGTTGATTTTTTGGGTGATGGCACAGTAGGTGCACCACTACGGCTTGCCGGGCAGGGCGCTACATTTGGACAGGTGCTTAAATGGCAGGGAACCTTCTGGGCGCCCGAAGATGAGTACGGCGACAACTGGGGCGTTCAATCCGTTGAATCGTCCAATGAATTCATTGGTAACGGAACCGTGATCTCCCCGCTTGCACTGGCGCCGCAGGGCGCAGCAGCCGGACAAGTGCTCAAATGGACCGGCACTACCTGGGCGCCGTCCGACGACCTGCTGGGCGGTAGCGGCGGCAATAATTACGCCGCCGGCACAGGGATCAGTATTACCGGCGTAATACCGAATCTGACGATTAACAATACGGGCGACCTGAGTAATACCAATGAACTGCAGAACCTTTCACTGGCCGGAAATAACCTTTCGTTATCGAATGGCGGCGGCACGGTAACCCTGCCCATTCCTGTGGTAAATAATTACAGCGCTGGCGCAGGCATTAACATCGCAGGCTCGGCCCCAAACTTTACCATTATCAACACCGGCGACGCCGATAGTAATCCGGCAAATGAATTGCAAAATCTGAGCTTGAACGGTACTTTGCTAAAAATTACCGGTACCAATAGTGAAGTAAGCCTGGATACTTTGCTAAATAGTGTCAGTTCGGGTTTTTGGAGCGCCAATGGCAGCAACATTAACAACACGAACAGCGGCAATGTAGGTATTGGAACAACTGTTCCCATATCTACACTACACGTAAAAGGTAATGGCGAAGTTATTCGTGTGGAAGGCACAAACAGCGCACAAATCGGGTTTGCCGGGGGCGGAGGCGCCGTTAATGCAATTTTGAACAAAACATCCAATTATTTTACGCTTGCTACCAACGACTCCTCCTCTATCGTATTGGCAACTGCCAATTCAAAGTCGCTTTTCGTGGATGGAATCAGTGGAAATGTAGGTATCGGCGCTGCCAATACCGGCGCCGCAAAACTGGCGGTGTACCATGACCTGAACGGCGGTTTTTTGCTGCAAAACCCCGATGGCAACAACTGGGAGTTTCAGGTGGCACCTTTATCCGGTAATTTGCAACTATACAACAGCACGCTCGGGGGCATTCCAGCAGGTATTTTCGCCACAAACGGCGTTTATACCCCTTCAGACCGCCGGCTGAAAAAGGATATTTCCAACCTGCCCGGGGTATTGGATAAGATACGGCGTCTCAACGCGGTTTCTTACCATTACCTGCCTGAAAAAGCCGGGAGTCAGCGCTCCATCGGTTTCCTGGCGCAAGACGTGCAAACCTATTTCCCGGAGCTGGTGACTGAAAATACCGCGAGGGATGGCAATTCTTACCTGGGACTCAATTATGCCGGATTTGGTGTTTTGGCGGTGAAAGCCGTTCAAGAACAGCAGGATCAAATTGAATCACTTAAGCAGGAAAATGAAGATTTGCGCAAACGGTTGAATACCCTTGAATTGCGTATTAACCAGGTACTTGGATCGGCAAAGAAATAGTGCCGGAAGATCAACGTAAAAAAATGCCGCAAGACTGCTTGGTATGCAGCGCTTGTGGCATTTTTTTACGCCTTACCTTTGTTCCTATTGTCCATTAAATGAGAAAACTTACGATGCACCACCCTGCACGGCATTGGTATCTGTTGATTTTTATTCCTGCCTTTTTTTTTATCAGCGATGCCACCGGCCAAACTTTTTTTTTACGGGATACTTTCTGTTCTAATCAATTACTCCTCATTAATAATCATTTGTACGGTCCGGACAATCCGGTTGGAACCGAAATACTCCCCGGCGCAGCAGCTAATGGAGGGGACAGTATTATCGAGGTCCGCCTCGTTTTTTTTCAGCCAGTTATCTATGTTTTAGATGAAATCCGGTGCAATTCAGATACCGTTTGGGTAAACGGGGCAGCATATCATGAAAATTTTTATGTCGGCCAGGAAATTATTGAAAGCGGCGCGGCAAACGGCTGCGATAGCATCATACAGGTAAACTTGAACTTCTCCGGCCAGGTATTGGTAAAAATAGAGCAAACTATTTGTGAGGGCGATACGCTCCTGGTTAATGGCGTTGCATACAGCGCCTTTAGGCTCAAAGGAGAAGAAACAATAACTGGGGGTGCAACCGGCGGATGCGACAGTGTCGTGCAAGTGATGCTCACCGCTATTCCGCTGCCTTTCAGTGAAATAACCGATACGCTTTGTCCGGATAGTTTTCTGATTATAAACGGTACCCGGTATGACAACAATAACCGGTCAGGCCTGGAGATACTGCCCAATGCCGGCGTGCAGGGTTGCGATTCTTTAGTGAATGTCCGGCTTACTTTCCGGGAATTATGGGTGACGCTTGGCGAGGATTTACAACTTGGAGCGGGCGACAGTGTTTGTATTACGCCCTTGTATAATTTTCTGCCGGAAGCCTTAACCTGGACCCCTACCCCACCCTGTCTGGATCCGGATTGTTTTCTCTATTGTAAAACTTTCTTTTCCAATGAGCAATTTCTGGTCACCGTTACAGCACCGGGAGGATGCGTTTTGAATGATACCATCCGGGTTAATGTAAAGAAGCAACCGCACTATTATACCCCCAATGTTTTTAAGCCAGACACGCAGTGGCCCAACAACTTTTTCTCTATCAACGCCAGCGCAGGTATTGTCAACGTCAGCAAGATACAAATTGCAGACCGCTGGGGAGGAATCGTGTGGGAGCGGGAAGATATGCCCTTGAATGACCCGGAAAGTGGTTGGGATGGAACGTATAATGGCCAGCAGGCCAACCCTGGCGTGTACGCTTTTTGGGCCGAATTGGAATGGTGGGACGGAACTACGGAAATTATTAGTGGTTCGGTTACCCTGCTTAGGTAGTTATGAGTTATAAGTTATGAGTTATCTTATTCGGCATAACTCATAACTTATAACTTATAACTACATTCATTACTGTCCTTCCGGCACTTCCTCTTCTATTGTTATGCTGGTTGGTCCGGAGAGGATTTTAAACTCGGTCCGGCGGTTGAATCGGTGCTCTTCATCCGGGCACTCAACGCCATTTTTGCAGCGGTTCAGGATAAATTTCTCTCCGGAACCCACGGCAACGATTCTGTCTACAGCAATCCCTTTGGCAACCATCCAGGTTTTGGCGCTATCGGCCCGGCGCTGGGACAGTTTTTCGTTATAGTCATCTCTGCCCTGAGCATCCGTATGGGAGGAGAGCTCGATTTTCATTTCCGGGTATTTATTCATCAGGTCAACCAGAAATTGAAGATCTTTTTCCGCATCGGGAAGAATATCTGCCTTATCAAAGTCGTAGTAAATACTGCTCAACCGGATGGGTTCATTGCGACTAATGACGCGCTTTTTGGGTGGCCGCTTGCTGCGCAGGGTGAGCTTTTTCTCTACCTTAATCGTCTTCTTCACCCCGGTGGTATTAAATCGAACGGTGTCCGACTCATAACCCTCCCGCTCGGCAGTCACCAGATAGGATTTGTCAGGAAGCAGGGTAAATGCAAAATCGTTAGCGGACGGATTGGTTCGGCTATCCACATTAACGGGATTCGGATCGGAAACATCTACAATTTGCACCGTGCAACCAGTGAGCGCCGGGTTGGCTTTTTCCCCCGATTTTTTGATGCGGAAAGTGGTGGCTAATAATTCCACTTTTATCCGTTCAATTTCCCAAGCGTAAATATCGTCGCAACAGGTTTTACTTTTCAGGTTGTTGGGGCCGGGGCGGTTGCTTACGACAAAGCCGCTGTAACCGTCGGCCGAACGGGTGTAGTAAATATCATCGACGCTCGAATTGATACCAACCGGCAACATTTGCGGCGCGCTCCAAACGGAGCCGTTCCACTGGCTTTCAAATACATCGTGGCCCCCTATCGTCTCGCGGCCGTTGCTGCTGAAAAACAATTTGCCATCCTGGTAAAAGGGACTTAATTCATCGCCTACCGTATTGATTACTTCACCCAATGTTACCGGTAAGCCATAAACGCCATCTGTTTTTTTCGGAGCATAATAAATATCATAACCGCCTTTGCCTCCCGGAATATTAGCAGAGAAAAACAGGACTTTTTCGCCAAAAAGTTCTCCTTCACAGGGGTGTTTGGCGATATAATCGCCGTTTACGCCAGTTACTTCTTTGGCGGCTCCCCAGCCGTCGGAGCCTTTGCCTGCATAATATATCTTGCTCTCGCTGACGTAGTTGTTTTCCATTTGTACCCGGGTGAAGTACATGGTTTTTCCGTCCGGCGAGATACTGACATTGCCCTGGTGCCAGCCTTCGCGGTTGATTTGAGTACCCAAGGCAGTAGGCGCGGCAAATTCAGGCGATGACTGGCTCGCTTTGGTTGAAGTAAAAATTTTGGAATACCAATCCCCTTCTTTTCCATCCAGCGTAATGACTTCTTTTGAGGCCAGAGAAGAGTAATACAATTCACCACCGCTGAAAGAGGGAGACGCCTCCGTTTGCGGAGTGTTCGCCTTTTTCCCGATGTTATTTACCAGCAGGTTTTCCGGTTGTTTGGCTTTCATACCGATTTTACAGCCGGCAGCCTCACGTTTGCTGGCTTCCACCAAGGCCTTATCCTGTCCTTCGGAAATATACTGGGTAAACATGTCCGCCGCATCCGCATATTTGCCGTTGTGCTTGAGGGCCATGGCATACCAATATTTGATCTCGGTATATTCACTTTTCCGGTCGCGCAATACAATCCGGCTGAGCAGCCGCTCGGCTTGCTGGTAGTCGCGCAGTTCAAAATTTAATTGAGCAATTTTGACATTGATCGCTTTGTCTTTCGTTTCGTCGAACACGTCTTCATAATATTCCAACGCAGCATAAGGATTGCCGGTTGATTCGGCCTCTTTTGCCGACTTCAACATCGCGTCCGGCGTGGAACGGTTCAACGGTTGTGCCAGGAGCAATATGCCTGGAGAAAAGGCCAGCAGAAGTATAAAAAAAATACGTTTTGTCATATTTGTTGAGTTGAAAGGGAAAACAATTAAAACCTTGGGCACAACACCTTCGGTCGCACAACAGCCGGTTTGTAAATTTTAATAATATAATTAGCGGCTATTTCAAAACCACCGCGATAATTACTGACCGTATTCAGGCTGGAGGTATTGACATCGTAAGCCAAACCCACACGCAGGTCCTTATATCGCATACCCGCCAAAACATTAATAGCATCGCCCAAACGATGGCCGAGGCCCAGGTGAATGGTGATGTCTTTTTCCGGGTCGAGCAAATAGCCGGTCATGGCTTGTACCATTATTTCATCGTTTCCACTCATCGTCTGGAAAATGAAGGATGGGTTAAAAGTCCACTTGTCGGTGAGTTCAACATTAAACTGACCATGTGCCACGGCACGTCTCGGCAGTTTCGATACGCCGGCCGTAGGTGTGGAGGTCCCGCCGCCGCCGCCGCTGGTGACGAGGCTATAGTTCGGTTTCGTCAGGTGATAAATAGAGAAGCCGATATTGAAGTCCATTGTTTTGTTCAGCCTTGCAGAAAGGCCTGCGCCGAGGTCGATATCGGTGTATTTGGCGTCGCCGGCGATACGTCCGTCATCTTTACTAAGGCTTGACACATAATCGCCCAGCGAGTTGAACCCATCGGAAAACTCCAATTCATCGGTGTTAATCTTGCGTTGTTCGCCGCCATAATGCCCACCGATGGACAGCACGGCGGTACCTTTTTTGTCCAGTGCAAGGTGGTATGCGGCGCCCAGTTTGCCGGCAGCATGCGAGAGCGCCACCGCCCCGGCTTTGTCCTGATACATCATAAAACCAACACCGATCCAGTCGCGTTTGCGAAAACCCTTGATAATTGGCGCATCCACCCACGCTGAAGGCGTGCGATAGGCATGTTTTTTAATAACGCTGGACCATTGGTCGCGGTAAATTCCACCTATTCGGGCCGTACCCTCAAACTTGCCTGTCATGGCCGGATTGAGCGTCATGGGCGACATATAGTATTGGGTAAAGTGGATATCCTGCGCCCAAAGGCCGCTGCCGATGAGCACGGCGGAAAAAAGGGATAGTAGTTTCTTACTGTGCATACAAACAAGATTGTTTTGAAAAAGTCCGGATTATGGTTGGTAATTCCCGCGAAAAATAGAGCAAAATTGTCAATCACTTCGCACGCTACGGGGTTGAATTTAATAAAAAAGGGTTTTTGGAAAGTTTGAGGCAAATCAGCGACTTTCCAAAGCCGAGCAAATTTGAGCAATATCCAGCGCATTCATGCAGTGAAAATGATTTTTTGGGCAACGGGCATAACCAATTTTGGTACAGGGCCGGCATTTAAGCCCGGTATTTTCAATGGTAATATTGTGGTTTTCGCCGTCGGGGTAAAAGGGATACATTCCGAATTTGGGTACGGTGCTGCCCCAAATCGAAATGATCTTTTTGCTGAATGCCGCAGCTACATGCATTAATCCGGTGTCGTGCGTGGCTATTGCCGCTGCCTGACGAACGGCGGAAGCCGACTGGTGCAAACTCAGTTTGCCACATAAGTTGATTACGTGCCCGCCGGCATTTCGAGCAATGTAATCACCGGTTTCCGCCTCTGCTCCACCGCCTAACAAAACGACCGGACGGTGCAGATTGCGACATACAGCCATGATTTTATCTACCGGCAAACGTTTGGTCGCGTGGGTGGCCCCGATCACAAATCCAAAATAGTTACCTGAAGATAAAACCAGAGACACATCCGGCAGATGTAACTCCTCATCCGGTGGAATGAAATAATCCAAACCCCGGCCATCGTATTTTACATCCAAATGCCGTGCCGTATCCAAATACCGGTGTACGATATGGACATCAGGGAGCCGGTCGATGCCGGTATTCACAAGCAGCCATTTTTCGAAGTTGAGTTTATTAAAGGATCTGGCCGGGCGCCCCAGGGCCCATTTTAGTCGCAGCGTCCGCAGGTTGTGGTGCAGATCGATGATCCAATCGTACCGTTCTGCCCGGAGCAAGGACAGCACTTCGGTTACCGCTTTTTTAAAGGAAAATACCCGGTCGACGTTTGGATTAGGCATTAAGATAGGCACAAAGGGCTCTTTGGTCAGGTAGTGCACCTCTGCCCCGAGTTGTTGTTTCAGACACCTGGCCACCGGAGTAGTCAACACGATATCGCCGATGGAACTAAACCGAAGCAGTAGAATTTTCATGAAAAAATCTGAATGAAACGCGCGAGGGGCACTAAAACACTAAAATACTAAAACACTAAAACACTAAAACACTTTATTTTACCCGAATTAACCGAAATGCCTTTACCGGGCGGAGCACAAGCGGGACTTTTTCTATGTCAACGGAGTCGCTATCGAGGCCGAACCAGTTTTGCGGAGACGCGGTAAAACTTTTAACTCCCAGATAAATACTCATCACCATTTGTTCCGGTACGGGAAGGTCGTTTTCATGGGAAAGAAATTCCTGGATGAGTACAAATTTAAAATCTCCCGTAGGCAATTCTGCCCGGCTGACATGGTATCGCGATACGGTGTTCAACTCGTCGTTTTCGATTAAATCCTCCACCACTTTTTTCAAAAAAAGATTCATCCGTTGTTCCACCCGAAAACCAAGCCGGAAGGTTACCTTGTACACATCGTCGGGCGCCAGAATTTTCACTTTATACTCCATGGTGTACGGTTCATCGGTCACTTCAATATGTACGAACCAATACACGTCGGCGCGTTTGGGTTGGGTTTGCAGAATGGAATATAAAATCTTTTCTTCTACCTTATCCGACGATTTGGCACTACTGAGAAACACCAGGTTGGTGGCAAATTTGGGCACACTCTCGTCGTTGCTTAACGAAATTAACTGGTCGATGTAATCCCGGATTTTGACATTTTGAAGAAATCTGTCTTTGATTTTTTTGGCTCTGACCCAAACGAACATCAACAAAAACAACACAGAGGCAATAACAACGGTGATAAAACCGCCGTCTTTGAATTTGAGCAAATTGGCTGAAAAGAATGCCCCTTCAAAACACAGATACCAAAACAGGAAAGCCCATATTAATGGAGAGGAAACCCGGTTCATCACAAAAAAATTGGCCATCAGGATGGTGGACATGAGCATGGTGATCGTCACCGAAAGACCGTAGGCTGCTTCCATTTTGCCGCTTTCGCGGAAATAAATGGTTACAAAAACACATCCGGCCCATAAAAGGGTGTTTACCGCGGGCACGTACAACTGCCCTTTGAGATCGGTTGGAAAAATTACGGTCAGTTTAGGTAACAGCCCCAGGCGGATGGCTTCGCTCACCAGGGTAAAGGAGCCTGAAATCATGGCCTGGCTGGCAATAATAGCGGCCAGGGTAGCAATGGCAATACCGAAGGGTAAAAACCAGGGGGCCATGACACCATAAAAGGGGTTAGGGCTATTCACCGGCAACGGGCTCCCTTCAAATTGCAGACACCAGGCGGCCTGGCCCAGATAATTGAGCACCAGACAGGTTTTAACAAAAATCCAGCTGATCCGGATGTTTTGTTTGCCACAGTGCCCAAGATCGGCATACAGGGCTTCTGCACCCGTTGTACATAAAAACACAGCCCCCATCAGTACCAGGGCATGCGGATGGTGCATCAGCACTTTTACGGCAAATAACGGGCTCAATGCCTGGAGTACGGACCAATGGCCTGCTACCTGGAAAATGCCCAGGATGCCCAGCATAGAAAACCAGACCAACATGACCGGTCCGAAAAACCGGCCGACGGTAGCCGTTCCAAATTGTTGCAAGATGAACAAAGCCGTTATTATCCCGATCGTTATTTGAACCGTTGGGATATGCATGGCATGGAAACGTTCGATGGTTTCGATACCTTCGATTGCAGAACAAACGGAGATCGGTGGGGTGATCATGCCTTCTGACAACACGGCGGCGCCGCCGATCATGGCCGGGAAAAGCAGCCATTTTCGGCGCCGGCGCACGAGGGTGTACATCGAAAAAATGCCTCCTTCCCCCCTATTGTCGGCCTGAAGGATCAGGGTGACGTATTTGAACGTGGTTTGGATCGTGAGCGTCCAGAAAACCAAAGAAACAGCGCCCAGTATCGTTTCGCGCTCTACTGCTCCCGTGCCCACGATCGCCCGCATCACATACAAAGGCGAGGTGCCGATATCGCCGTAAATTATTCCCAGCGTAATGATGAGCCCGGCAAGGGATAACTGATGATGTCCGTGTTGTGAGGAGCCGTTCGAGGGCATTATATATTTCGGATAGTAAGGGAATGTTCGCCTGCTAAGTGGGGCAAATGTAGTATTATCCGGAAACTATCACATCAGGTTATGTCGGTAACCGCAATTTTCCGGAATGCGTCCATTTGCTCCGGATTGCCTAAAACGACTACATGCCAATCCGGATGTAGCACCACAGAGGGCAGTGGGTTCAGTTCATATTGGCCACTGGGATACCGAATTGCCACAATGGATACGCGCCCCACCTTGTCGAGCCCGCTTTCAGACATTGCCTTATTCTGGAAACTGAGTTTCAGTTCGCTTACCTGAATTTCTTCAAACACAACATTGCTGGGGCCCATATTGGACAACAGGTTGAAAAACTCAACCAAATCGGGTTTATTGACCAGCGTAGCCATATAAAACCCGCCGATTTGTTCCGGCACAACCGTATGGTTGGCGCCGGCGCGCCGGATTTTTATTTCATCGGCTGCATTATTGGCCCGCGAAATAATTCGCATACCGGGATTCATTTGCCGGGCAGATAAGGTGACAAAGAGGTTGTCGGCATCGCTGGGCAAGGTAACCACCAGAGCCCTGGCAGACTGAATACCGGCTTCCTTTAACACCTCATCGCTCGTGGCATCTCCTTCTACAAACAGAAAATCCGTATCGGCGCGGAGTGCCTCAATTTTCTCGGGCCGGTTTTCGATTACGACAAAAGGCATGCTTTGTTTGGCCAACTCCTGGGCAACTTCTGTGGCATGTCGTCCGAAGCCGCATACAATAGTGTGATCGTTGAGTGCTTCAATTTTCCGGTTCATCCGAAATTCTTTGAGCATATTCGTAAAACCGCCTTCGGCAAATATGCTGGTGATCGTCGAAATGGAGTAGGCAAATAATCCGACGTTGAAGAGGATCAAAAATGTAGTAAATATCCGGCCGGCCGGACTCAGGGGGTGTACTTCGCCAAAACCAACGGAAGCCAGGGTAATGACCGCCATATAATAAGCTTCCAGCCAGGTATACTGCTCAATCGTAACATATCCGACCGTACCGCTGAGCAGGGAGAAAAGCACGAGGACAACTGCCAGGCGCAACCGTATAATCGTTTGCACAAACCGTTCGAAACGATGCCGCCGGCTCTTTTGGATACCCGGTAACCGAAGGAACAGCAGAATAAAATGAACATAGTTGGCAGGAAACATATTGCCGGTTTATTAAGTATCCTGGAACGGTGGAATCTGCACTTATTTACTCGAAAACACCGTGTACTCCCAAGGTTTCAAGGTCAGTATCATTTCTTTGGTCACCTGAAGCGTACTGCTGCCGAACACGTTTGCATAAGCGCCGGCAAAAGTGGCGCCCGGCTGAAGCGTAACCGTGGTACGTTCTTTGCTCAGGTTCAAAATCACAATGACCCGGTCGCCATCTTTTTCCCGTCCGAAGGAATAAATTTTATCTTCGGAATCATTCGATATTTTTTGCACCGCGCCACCCGCCCGGCCGGCCCACAATGCCCGGTTGATGTGACGGAGGGCATTAAGCCGGGAATAAAAATCTTGTTTAGCGTATTTTTTCCAGCGTATGGGCGTTTTTTCAAAAAAACCGAGGCGCAGGTTAAGGCCATCTTCCTGACCATTATAAATCAGTGGAATGCCTTGCCAGGTAAAGGCAAGCACGTTAAAAGCATCAGCTGATGCTCCATACAATTCAGATTCTGTGCCGTTATGGGCATTTTCATCGTGATTTTGGGTAAAATATAGCTGATAATAACCTTTCGGGTAAAATTCGTTCAAATAATTCAACAAGGTGTCGAGCGCGAGCGGGCTTTGTTTCCCAGCCCAAATATCTTTGGTAATATCTTTCCATTTCCAGCCATAATTGACGTTGAAACAGGTTTCAAAATGTTTCGGCTCGTCCTGCCATTCGGCTAACATAAACATCGGCTTAATCGAATCCAATGCCGGCCGGAGTGTTGCCCAAAAATCATTGGGTACCAGACCGGCCATATCCACGCGGTAACCGTCGATATCACATTCCCGAATCCAATATTGCATGACTTCGGTCATAGCTTTGCGCAGAGCCGGATTCCCATAATCTAAATCGCACACATCGCTCCAATCGTCGATAGGTTCGCCGTGTTCATTCAGGGGTACGGTAAAATCGCCCTTGTATTTGGTATAGTACTCCGGATATTTTTGCTTCCAAACCGCATCCCAGGAGGTATGATTCGGTACCCAATCCATGACGATCTTTATATTCTGGTCGTGTGCTGTTTTTACCAGCGCTTTAAAATCATCGAGCGTTCCGTAATCAGGATTGATGGCATAATAATCCCGCACGGAGTAAGGGCTGCCGAGTGTGCCTTTTCGCCGTGCTTTCCCAATTGGGTGAATGGGCATAATCCAAAGTACATCTACTCCTAATGTTTTCAAGCGGGGGATTTGCCGGGACACTCCGGCAAAATTGCCTTCGGGCGAAAACTGCCGGACATTGCACTCATACAAAGTGGCTGATGGAGCCCAGTCCGGTGCATATAAGCCATCATATTTTGGCACGGCAATGGTGGTTGGCGTTTGAGAAGCGACGGGTTGTTGCGGGCTTTCACAACCCGACAAAATCCAAATGAATAAACTGAAAACGAATATATTACGTAGAAAGAGCATTTTGATTCTCAAAGTATGATTTCAGGACTTCTTCGTGATTTAAAGCCATTTGGCCACAACGGTCAGGATGTTCACTCGCTCGCGGGCAACGTCCCCGAGCCAATCACGCGCACTTGTATACCGGTAACATTTATTGCGGTATTCCCTTTCCAGATCATGACGAACCCTTTATCCGTCACCGCCCAGGTATTGTTGATATAAGGGTCATTACA
Source organism: Bacteroidota bacterium (assembly GCA_963169325.1). Classification (GTDB taxonomy): domain Bacteria; phylum Bacteroidota; class Bacteroidia; order Chitinophagales; family Saprospiraceae; genus M3007. The sequence continues at coordinate 15,028 of CAUJEY010000290.1, read as the reverse complement.
GGATAAATATATCTCGTTTTTGGCCGCATCCCAGTTCCAGCGGCCGGACTCTACTACTTTCCCTTTGATTAATACGTCAAAGGTTTGGTCCTCCCGGAATTTCAACCATTTCGACTGGTAATTATGGTGTACGGTGGTATCGCTGGGTTGGAAGGCCATATTCAGATGCCAGTACCCGGTACTCAGGTATGCCCGGTGGCTGGCCGTAGCAGGTGGCAAGGCATCTACGGGAACATTCACCCGGTGCGGCGGCTCTTTTACCTGGTAGGTTCCAGCCGTATCCGGATTGCTCCCTTCAATTACCCGGGAAGCATTCCAACCGGACGGGCCGGCAGATGCAGGCTGTTGTCCGACGGCCGTATCGGCAGTTGGTGTTTTTTGAAGGTTTTTGCAGGTAACCCAACCCATTACTGCGACTAAAACGGATAAAACAATGTTCAATTTCATCATAAAATCAGGATACTGCGCGCTCCACAATATGCGCGACCATGGTATTAAAATTCAGATTTTCAAATCCTTTAATAACTAAGTGAGCCTTCACCAGGTCTTCTTGTTTGCCAACACCAATTACGGTAAATCCGCCCCGTAGTGCCGCTTCCACTCCCGGAGGAGCGTCTTCAAAAACCAAACATTCCGCCGGCGAAAGCCCCATTTCCAGCGCGGCCATTAAAAAGCAGGAGGGGTCAGGTTTTTGTTTTTTTACCTGGTTGCCATCAAGGATAACATCGAAACAGGATTCCAGGTTAGTTGTTTTTAAAACCGACCGGGCGTTTTGAGACGCGGATGAAAGGGCTGTTATCCGCCCGGTGGCACGCACCTGCTGCAGAAAATTCAGCACGCCTGGCAATACTTCTCCGGGTTTCATGTTGGAGATGAGCCCGATATACCAGTTGTTTTTTACATCAGCCCAGTGCATTTTTTCAGCCTCCGGCATGTAAATACCGCCCCATTCTAAAATTGTTTCCAGGCTGGCCATACGGCTGAGGCCTTTCAATTCTTCGTGTTGTTCCCGGGTGAAGTCAAACCCGAACTGATTGGCTAAACGCCGCCAGGCTTGATAGTGGTACTTTGCGGTATCCACGATCACGCCATCCATGTTGAAAATACAACCCTTAATATTTTGGATACCGTCCATTTTATTGTCAAAAATTCAGCGGCGAAGTTATTGTAATTTCAACGGAAAGGGAATTTGATTTCCAGATTACTCATCATTGGACGTCATTGTTCGTCATTGGACGTCATTGGGGTGGATGCAAAAAACCGGGGTTGTACCTGACGGCACAACCCCGGAATTCTCACTAGAGTCTTTTAATATCGTTAGATTACCGGTTCACGGCTAATTTCCGCACGCCGGTTTCCTGGCCGGTTCGGAAACGAACCTGGTAAATTCCCTCCGGCAAACCGGAACAATCCAGTTTCACAACAGTTGGGTGATCTACGATTTGATTCAACACAACGCGGCCGGTGGCGTCAATCACGCTCACTTCCATTTGTTCGCTTAAGGCATTCGTAAATACGACCTGGGTGTAACCCTTGGTCGGATTTGGGCGAAGCATTACGCCTTGCAGCCAGGAAGGTTCGCTGGTAGCCGTCGTATTGCTGACCACAATCGATTCCAAAGCGATCAAACAATCATTGTCGTCTCTTATTTGCACGGTGTAAGAACCTGCCGGAATTCCCGTCAAATCCTCCGTATCGCCTACAACCAGACCAAATGAGTTGGTCCAGACGAACTTATAAGGCGCAGTGCCACCTCCAATATTGATGTCGATAGCGCCCAATCCCTGATTGTTTATGTCATTGGTCACGCTGGCAACAGCGAGGTTCATCGGCGTTGTAATGGTAATGGCGAAAGAACAGGTGCCGGCATTTCCACTTGCATCCGTATAGGTGTATGTTTGATTGGTCACACCTGTTGGGAATTCCGAACCACTGGGCAATCCTTCTACTAATTTCCATTCCCCTGTTTCACCAAGGCAATTGTCGACAGCGACCGGAGCATCGTAGGTAACGGTATTTGCATACCAGCAATGGGTAATGGCCTGCGGGCAGGTGACTGTCGGGGCAATATCGTCAACGACCATCACAAGCACTGTTGCTGAAGCGGTATTGCCGGCGGCATCAGTAGCGGTAAGGGTAACTTCCTGTTCGCCCAATTCGTCGCAATTGAAAGCGCCCGGCGTAATGACAACGTCGGCCACCGTGCAATTGTCTGAAACGGAAGCGCCCAGATTTTGCAGACTGACCGCAACAGTTCCGCTGGCCCCAAGCGCCAGGGTGGTATTTTGCGCAGTGATTGCCGGCGCTATATTATCCGTTGCTGTAAGGAGGAAGATACTTACGGCGGTACAATTATTAGCATCTGTCAGGGTGACGGTGTATGTACCGGGCGCCAGGCCGCTGATGCTATTGGTTGTTGCGCCGTTGCTCCAGTTGTAGGCGTAAGGGGTCAAACCGCCGGCTGCGATCACTTCAGCCGTTCCGGTCAGATTATCCGGGCAAGCCGGATTGGCAGAATTCGATTCCGTTTCGAGTGCCTCCGGTTCTGTGATGGTAGCGCCAGCCACTGTTTGGCAGCCATTAGCATCTGTAATACTGGCGGTGTAAGTCCCCGGCGCCAGACCGACGAGCGAGGCGGTATTGCCACCATTATTCCAGGCGAAAGTCAGGGGCTCGGTACCACCAGAGATGTTCAGGGAAATACTGCCGCTGTTATCGCCAGCGCAGGCAATGTTACCTACGGCAGTTGTTGCTTCAATTAAACAATTAAAGGCATTTACGACAACCGATTGTACGGAGGTACAACCGTTGGCATCCGTCACCGTCACGACATAAGTATCCGGAGCGAGATTAACGATGGTTTGCGTTGTTTCTCCATTGTTCCAGATATAGGTATAGCCGGCTGTCCCGCCAGTGGGGGCGGCCGTTGCGGTGCCATCGGTAGCGCCTGCACCACTGACAGGCGTTGCCGAAGCGTTGGCGTTTAGTACGGTTGGCTCCGAAATGGTTAAATTGAACAAAAGCGCACAATTGGTCACGTCTGTCACTTCGACGGTATAAGCGCCTGGTGTGAGGTTCTGAACGGAAGGTGTATTTGCACCGTTGCTCCACTCAAAAGTAATGGGTTCATTTGCGCCTTCCAGCGAAAGACTTGCCGTTCCGTTTCCAGCGCCGAAGCAGGTCACATTTGTTGTGGCAGGTGTTGCCAGCAGGGTACAATTGAACGCATTTACCGTTACGGTTTGCACCGCAGCGCAGCCGTTTATATCTGTGATGGTCACCGTATAAGCAGCAGGCGCAAGCCCTGTAATGGTTTGGGTAGTTTCTCCGTTGCTCCAGGCATAGGTATATCCACTTGTTCCACCGGCAGGGCTGGCGGTTGCAGTGCCGTCGTTTGTATTGGCTGCCGTCTGCGCAGTTGCGGAAGCATTGACCACTAACACGCTGGGTTCCGTAATAGAAACAGCGGCAGAAGCCGTACAATTTTCGCCATCTGTTACCGTCACCTGGTAGGTGCCGGCGGCCAATCCGGTTGCCGTTGCAGCAGATGCGCCATTGCTCCAGATATAACTGTAGTTGGCATTGCCGCCTCCTGGTATTGCCATAGCAGAACCTGTTGCTCCGCCGTTGCAAGCCACATTGGTGGGGCTGTTAATGGCAGCCGTTACTACCGCACTTTGTGCCACCTGGGCAGCGGTTGTTGAAGTACAGCCATTGTCCGAGTTCGTGACCAGGAGATTATAAGTGCCGGCTACATCCACTAAAGGCATGAGGGTGTTTTCGCCGGAAACGATGTGGCCTGTAGTCGTCGACCAGAGGTAAACCATATTGGCCCCTTGTGATGAACCGGAGCCGTCGATCTGTATTTGCAGATTTTGACAGTTCAGATTGCCGGGTGTGGTGGCGCCGGCTGTTGGTGGTGTCGTATTTTCGCCGACTGCTGTCATGGCTGTAGAGGTACAACCATTTGCCGTGTTGGTTACCAACAGATTATAATCGCCGGTAAGAGATACAACCGGATTTTGTTCCGCAGAAACATATCCGTTCGGCCCGGTCCAGCTGAACGATGTGCCCGAAACATTAGAACTACCCGATAAGGTGACGCTGGTTGCGGCGCAGGTAAGCGTACCGCCAGTTGCACCGGCGCCCGGCGCCTGGGTGTTATTGGCCACAACTGCAGATGCGGTGTTGGAGCAGCCTGTTGCAGCATCAGACACTGTCAGCAGATAATCGCCGACTACGCCGACGGTTGGATTTTGCTCGGTAGAGGTATATCCATTGGGGCCGGTCCAGATAAAAGATGGCGTAGTAGCGTTGGTGCTCGCGGTCAACCCGACTGCATTTGTCACGCAGGTGAGGGCGCCTCCGGAAGCGCTGGTTGAAGGCGGTACATTGTTGCCTGTTACCGTCGTGGCAGACCCTTGGGTGCAACCGTTATTGGCGTTCGTCACCACCAAAGTGTAGGTGCCGCTGGCATTCACTGTCGGGGTAAGTGTGTTGGCGCCGCCGGTGACATTTCCGCCGTTAGAGGCGGTCCATAAATAAATGAAATTCGCACCGGATGATCCGGAGCCCTGAAGTGTCGTTGATGGTGAACTACAGGTGACCGATTGGGCCGGGCCGGCATTAGCAGTCGGAGCAGAAATATTGGCCGCTACAGGAGTGAGTGCAAATGCTGTACAAGAGGTGTACGTGTCGGTTATCTGCACGGAATAATTACCGGCGGCACTTACAATTGGATTCGGCGTTTCACCTCCCGATACAATATTACCACCTGCCGAGGCATTCCATTGATAATTATAATCGCCCAATCCCCCCGATACGGTAACATTTAACTCTTGAGTGGGGGTGGTGCAAGTGATTATGCCCGGGGGCGTAATAGAAGCGGTTGGGAGCGACACCGGGGCAACGGTCACCGGGAAAGGTGTGGTGCAACCATTCTCGTCAATGATGGAGACAGTATAATTCCCGGATGTCAAATTGTAGGCTTCCGGGCCAGTCTGCCCGTTATTCCAATTGTAGGTATACTCCCCCGGCCAGCCACCGCCTCCCGCTACTGTGACGGAACCAGTAATCCCGTTACAGCCGACGGGAAGACTCTCGACGACCTGCATAGTTAGGGGCTCAGGGGGGCCTTCCACAGTAATTGGGCCCGTTGTTCCGGTCCAGCCTTGCGAACAAGTTACCGTGCAGGTATAAGTACCCACGGGTACGTTCACCAAATCCTGCGTATGAGCGCCGTTAGACCAGTTGTAAGTGTATGGCGCCGTACCACCCGACTCAATAGAGATGTCGATATCGCCGGTGTTTGAGTTATAGCAGGTCGTATTTTGCACGCTTTCAATTGCTGTAACCACCGCCAGGGGAGGGCAGGTCGTACTTCGCGCAGCCCAGAGCCCTCCGGCGCTTTGCTGCCCCACCTCATATACCTTTCTATCTGCCGGACACACCATCATAATGGTCGGGTAATAACTGATCTGGTAATTGCCGGCAACAGTGGCTGCATCGGCAATCGGGTACGGGGTTCCGGCAGCCCAGTTGCCCTGGGTACCGCCTACACAACTCGGCAAAGCCGTTATACAAGCGACATTAGTGCTCGGATCGCTTTCGATGGAAATTACATACGCCTCACCGGTGCCAGGGGGGCCGTATTCATCCCAAATGTCAGCAAGGGCATGGGTTTGGTGGTAGTTCCAGCAGGGGGCACACCAAGTGGCAAAAAAGTCCAGATATACCGTTTTGCCCTGATCGAGCAAGTTGTATAAATTGTGTGACTGGCCATTTATGTCCACCACGGTGAAATTGGGTGCAGTACTTCCGTTTGGAATTTGGGCCCAAACAGTAGAATAGCCCGCCCAGATAAAAGACAGGAGCAGTAGGATTTTTTTCATAAGCAGTGAAAGGATTGTTAGAAGCAAAAAAAAGAAAGGCGAAATATACTGCTAAGCAGCAAACATTTGCCGTATGCTCCCAATTATTTATCTAAACGCCGGATAAATGACAATTATAAATTGCCCACAACTACCGTTTTGCAAGATAATAAATTACAAATACGGCGAAAATTTGCTATTTCAATTTTAAAAAAATTTCATAATTTCCTGAAAAACAAATATTTATTTAATTTTATAGGCATAAAGTGCATTCCCATTGCCGGCAATCAAAATATGTTCTTTCCGGCTTTGGAAAATTCGGCCCAGGACAAACGGTGTGGTGCCCGCCAGGGGAAAATCGGGGTGCGGGTTACCGGTTTTGTCCATTAAATAAATCTGGCGTTTTGCCCGGTTTAAACTGCCGAGCATACCACAACATCCGGCTTGAAAAAGGGTATCCTGTTCTGTTGAAAGAGTATTGTTATACTTCGTTTTTAAGGTAGTGCCTTCGTAACCCGATATGCGAAAATGTTGCCCCCAAACAGCGGCAAAATCCTTTCTGCCGTCGTCTGTCAGATCACCGTACACCATAAATGGCCTTTCGTTAACCCCTCCGGCTGCAAATTGCACCCCAGAGGTTTCGCCTTGCAGGTTGGACACGAAAATGCGGCCTTCCGTATTCATACACACGATACGGGGCGATTTTGAAAAATCGTCAAATTGGGGTGGGCAATTATTAAAGGTCCCGTTAAAACTCACCGGTGTAAAATGTGGAGCACCGTTCCGGTTAAAAACAGAAAGTTTCCCTTTGACACTGAGCGCCGCCAGATAATCTCTGTCGTCCCACTTAAAATGGATCAGCGGGAATTGTACCCGTCCGGCGCCTGATTGCGGGTTCCAGCCGGTTATGGGCCGGCCGAACTGGTCGAATCCATATAAATTCCCATTCTCACAGGCAATAAAAAGAGAATAATCGCGCGTATTGTGAAAATCCACCATCAACACGCCATTGGTGGCCGGCGATTGCAATTGCAACGGAAACCCCTCTATTTCGTGGCCTTCATCATCCAGAATCCAGATGGCATCCGAGGTATTGAACAGGTAGTACGGGCGCCCGTTGCGATAAAAATCAATACCATATATACCCGACAAAATGGGTTGTTCAATTTGTTTACGCCAAACCACTTCCCCTCCTGCGGAAAATCGGTAGAGTTGGTTTTGGTCGTCCTGGATCAATATAGCTGATTCTGTTTGCCCCTCCGACAAGCGGACAATGCTGGGTGCCCCAACAACCGCACTGCCCAAGGTCGTCTTCCACAAGATACTGACGCCAGCCGACACTTCCCCCACGGGTTGCGTCACTACGGTCGTATTTATTTGCCGTCCTTTTTTTATGGGGAAATCCAGGCACACAACACCCGTCTGTTGCAGCGCCTGAATATCTTTTCCGGCTTCGGGATAACGCGTTGTTCCAAATATGTTTTTGACAAAAAGAGGTACGTAATTACAATTAAAAAAGAGGGAAACATCTCCCTGTTGCGTGCGCTTTTTCTGTAATTGAAGAAAATCCGGCGCATTGGCAAGGGTTTGATTCACAATGTATTTATCAATTAAAAGTTCGATAGCAGAACCTGTGGACGCAAAAACGGCATAATCGCCCAGTATGACGCAAACCGGATTTTGAAAGCTCGCCCCCCTGCTACCGGTTAAGGGAGCCAGGAGAGATTGGCTGAGGAATTGATTGACTGCAAACGTCTGATAATCATATTGTTTGATCAAACCATGTTGGGCGCCGTATTCCTGCAATTTATAGCGCGCCAGGGTGCTATCCTGCACTTTAAGGACAATAAACTGATCTTCCGACATACCCGCGGAGTACGGCTCGATGATGGCATAAGCGATCTCATGGCCGGCCCAGGGTTGGATAAATTGTTGAAAATCGCCCCTATCGATTCCGGGACTAAGGAAACCGGACAACGCTTCGGGTGATCGCAAACCAGCCCAGGCCAGCAAAGCCGTATTGTCCGGCAAAATGGAAAAAATAGCGCTCCGGCCCGGCTCCTGCAAAGTACCCGGCCGGGGCAACGCTTCCTGCATACCGACAGAAACCCTCCACGTGCCTTTTTCATTCAAGCCCAGGCTACACCACTCCGTTTTTTGAGCAAACCAGTCGGGTAATTGCGCCCACAAGGTTTCTATTTGTCCCACAAGCCGCTCAGCCAAGACTTCTGTACGAACAATGATCCGGAACAAATCGGTCTTGTCATTTTTGTCGGCGCCGAAATCTTTTGCCCACCACGATCCGCGATGGTCCAATTGCACCATGGCATCTTCCACCAGATAAGAGAACCGGGAAAAAAGTAGTACATTTCGTTTGACCGCCAGAACAACCTTTTCTCCATTTGGTAAATACAAGGTAAACAGTAATTGTCCTTTGTAAGTGGAAGAGAATACTTTTCGGGCCCCTGAAATACCAGCTGTTAATTGTTCGGCAGATATTTCCTGCCCTAAATCGAGTATAAACAACGCTTGCAGACTGTCGGCTGCTTGCAAACTAAATGCCGCAGTCAAGGCCCGGTTGTTGAATGCCTCCTGTATGATCGCATTGTGGCGGAACAAGCTGGCCACGAGCCCGGCCTCGGCGTTGGCAGACTCAATAATGGAAATGGCAGGTAGCGGCAGTGCGGATGGCTTATTTCGGGCAGTGTCTGATGTAGTGACCCGTAGAAAACCGTTGAAATTCAGTACAACGGCTGTTTGCGATGGAATACCCCGGAAGACGTTATAAGACCGGTTGGCACAAAACGCGCAATAAAGCGTCAGACTCAATAAAAAAACGGCTAATGCGACAAAACGCCAGGTCCTCCTTATAAATATATCGTTCATCGGGAAAGGTTTGCGGCGAAATAGCCAATTTTTTGGGAATTTACCGGCAGAAATATTGAAATTTAAGATCAGGTTCGATCCGATTTCGCTCTAACGTATTGATTTTCAGCAACCAAATTTTTATTATGCAAAACAGGTTTATTCAAATCGCCGCAATATCAGGCGCACTTTGTGTCATTATCGGCGCCTTTGGCGCGCACGCCCTGAAGCCGCATCTCGATGCGTACCAATTATCTATTTATGAAAAAGGGGTACAATACCAGTTTTACCATACACTGGCCTTATTGGCGGTGGGATTACTGGAGAAACAGGGCGGGATCGCCAAGGGATTGAGGCTTGCCGGGTGGTTTTTCCTGTTCGGCATCATCTGTTTCTCCGGTTCGCTTTACCTCCTGGCTTGCCGGGATTTGTTGCCATTCCCGGTCGGATGGGCGGGGCCGGTTACCCCCTTGGGCGGCATTGGATTTATTGCCGGGTGGGGGCTGTTGTGGACGGTAAAAGTCAAAATGTAAAAGTCAAAATGTAAAATGTAAAAGGGCCTCGCGTGTCACTTTTACATTTTACATTTTGACTTTTACATTTTGACTTTTACCGAAGCACCGTAAACTTCCGCACGGCCCGGCCTTCGTTGCTTTGCAGCATAACGAAGTAAAGTCCGTTTTGCAGACCGGTTATGGGTAATTCGACCGTGGATTCGCCATTTGCAAAATTCAGACCGGTTTGGGTATATACCTGGCGTCCGGTAGCATCAAACACTTGAAGATTTGCTTCAAAATCACGCTCGGCATGTACAAAAAGAGTTGCTAAACCATCGCGCACTGGATTGGGAGCAACTTGCAAAGCCGTCAACCCTTCAATATCGCGGATCGCCGAAGTAATTGATGTTTTGAAGGATTGTTGACGGGATTCCGCACAGGTTACATATTCGTTGAAAGGGCGCACCCGCCAGTAGTAGGTTTTGTCCGGATCCAGACCGGTGATCAACTTGGAGGTAGAACTGACCACGAATGATTGGGCGGTAGGCGAATTGTAGGCGAAAATAAAGTCCACTTCCACCAGGTAGTAGGTGGCGCCGGTAACCGGTTTCCATTCAAGCAGTACCTGATCGTAGTAAGCAGTTGTAGCGCCGTTGGCCGGCGAATTAAGCAAGTTGGCAGGGGTGGTAATTTCCGTGGCAATGGGAGCAAAATTGTTGTTCAGATAATTGCGATCCGTCGATGCGCGGTCGGCTAATATCACGTTTTGTTGCTCCTGCGTAAATTCATAGGGATTGCAACTTTCAAAATACCCCATCATGTTGTTCTCCATAGTTTCCACCAAAACGCCCAGCGGGTCTTTGGCACCTTCATCGTAGGTACAGCCGCTATTGCCATAACCGAAATTATAGTCCGGTGGAGTATCGCACAGTTTATCGGCGGCTGCCGTGCAGTTCAACTCGTTCATACGCTCGGTAGGCGTGCCATCCGGGGCCGAAGTTGGGGCGGTAGGCCAGCCGGCAGAGCCGGGGCCGAAAGAGGTGCCTTCCCATCCCACAAAGGTATGTTTTAAGCTAAAAAAGTGGCCTACTTCGTGCGGCAACGTTGAGTTGGATGCAGAACCGTTTACCCTGCTTCGTTTGCACACGACCCAGTCGCGCGTTGGATTGTAGTAGCCGAGTATTTCCCCATCGTCGCCGCCGGTACTGCCGAGCGGCACGGCTTCATCGACCACGAATACGTTAAGGGCATTCGTGTGCCGGTTGTTATACATCGTCAGCCAGGAGGTCTGATTGGTGTAAACATTGGCGCTGTTTATATTGTAATTAAACAAGGTACCAAGGGTCTGGTGCGGCCGCAAATAAAATCGGATATCCATGGCCTCATAAGCCTTATTCAAGGCGCACAACTGGTCCAGCACCCGGCTTTCTTTCACCCTTCCCGCCCCTTGGGCATCACCGACAAGGTGGAAATGAACGGGCACGTATTGGATAGCGCCCCGCTCCCTGACCACTTGTCCGGATCTCATTTTTTCAATATTGTTTAGTAAGCGCTCGTCAAACAACATCTGGTCAGCAGCACTCATTCCGCACGCGCTTTTCGTATCTTGTGCTGACATCTGGTTAGCGCCCAAATAACAGGCCGCGAGCAATAACAGAACTTTTTTCATTGTCGGAAACAAAATTAGAAAGGTGTTTAATAGTTTCTAAGGCACAAATGTACGGCGTACACGTTGCAACACTTGTCATATTAAGACATTTCATCGTCATTTTGTTTCAACCACCAAAACGAAAAAGATCAAACCATGGCTAAGTGTTACACTTACGTTAACTCGGAAAATTGGAACCAAATCCCGGAAATGATTGTTAAATTTGCAATAATTCTGCAAACACTCTTGTTAATAGTCTTTGACAGAATTTTATTCTTTCTTATATTTGCAAAGAGAAGACTAAAAATTTCTCAATTGCCGCATTGAAAACACCCTTAACTTTACAGAATTAAATTCTGTTGCCATGACAGTTAAAAAATATTTTACAGCATATACCTTCTTTAACCTGTTGTTTTTGCTCCATTTTCAAAACGGGATTGCTCAAACAGCAAACAAGCCAGGTACTATTTTTGAATATCTTGCCAGAGAGGAAGCGGTCAAAATGACCCTCGAAGCCGACATGACCACGCTCCTGGCCAGCCGGCAGGTCGATGAATATTATCCGGCTTTGCTCACCCTCGCTGATGGAAAATCGTTCCAGGTAAAAATTAAACCGAAAGGTAAATACCGGCGTAAAGTGGCGGAAGTCCCCCCGCTAAAAATCAAGTTTACAAAAAAATCGCTACAAGCTGAAGGCTTGGACACCTTGAACGAGGTTAGACTTGTGTTGCCCTGCTACGACAATATATTAGGCGACGAACTCATCATCCGGGAATATCTGACCTATCGGATGTTCGAGAAACTGACCGGCGCCAGCGTACGCGCCCGCCTGGTGAAACTTACCCTTCGGGATACGCACGTGGAAAAATCGCGTAAAGTGATGTACGCCATATTATTGGAGGATAATGAGGAGACCGCGGCCCGTTTAAACGGCGTCTTGGTCGAACAGTATGGGTTACCGGTAGATAGCACGATACTTTACCAAACGGCATTGGTAGCGATGTTCGAATACATGATCGGCAATACCGACTGGGATATTTCCATGATGCGAAACGTCCGGCTTATCCGATCCGCGGAAAGCGGAAAAATTTTGGTTATCCCTTATGATTTCGACTTTTCCGGCTTTGTCAGCGCTCCCTATGCAAGCCCGGCTTCAGAAAGTGGACTCCTCACAGTGCGCGACCGGTTCCTCATGGCTAATGGCATCGACCGGGACGCCCTGCGCCGGGCGACTCAAATCCTGAAAAGCGCAAAACCAGACCTGTACGCTATCTGCCGCTCCAAGTTGATATCAAGAGATTCTTCCCTGGAACTCATGGGGTATCTGGATACCTTCTTTGATCAAATCACCGAAACCGACGACGTGCCGGTGCGAATGCGGGTGCCACTTTCCGAATAATTTTGATTTTTAGGGAACCTTCTGCAAACCATCGGTTTTTTATACCTTTGCAGCGTCTAAAATAAAACGGAGGAGTGCCAGAGTGGTTGAATGGAGCGGTCTTGAAAACCGCCGTACTCGTAAGGGTACCGGGGGTTCGAATCCCTCCTCCTCCGCATAAAAATCGGGTTAAGTTGTTGTTTAGCAGCAATTTGACCCGTTATTTTTCGTACCATCCAACATGCAACCACCACCTGCCGAACCGCTCGCCATTCTCCGGCAATACTGGGGATATCCGGCCTTCCGACCCTTGCAGGAAGACATTATCCGGTCGGCTATCAACGGTCAGGATACGCTGGCACTGTTGCCGACCGGTGGAGGCAAATCGTTGTGTTACCAGGTTCCTGCCCTCTGTCGCGAAGGATTATGCCTGGTCATTTCGCCACTGATTGCCCTGATGAAGGACCAGGTGCAACAATTACAAAAAAGAGGTATATCCGCCGCTGCCGTATATGCCGGCATGAGCCGGCGGGAGTTGGACATTATCTTTGAAAATGCCTGCAACGGCGCCTATAAACTCTTGTATCTCAGTCCGGAACGTTTACAAACCGACCTGGTACAAGGGCGAATCGGACGAATGGCCGTCAATCTGCTGGCCGTTGACGAAGCGCATTGCGTGAGCCAGTGGGGGTACGATTTCCGGCCGCCTTATTTACAAATTGCCGAATTCCGGGAGTTATTACCAGGCGTTCCCGTGTTGGCCCTAACCGCCACAGCCACGGCGCCGGTTGTGCAGGATATTCAGGAAAAGCTGGACTTTTCCAAACCGCTGGTTTTTCAGCAAAGTTTTGCCCGGCAGAACTTATCCTATTCTGTGCTCTACGAAAACAAAAAACGGGAAAAACTGCTCGACATTCTGCGTAACGTCCAGGGAAGCGGCCTCATTTACCTGCGGAGCCGGGGTGAAACAAAAGAAGTGGCCCGTTTCCTGCAGGAAAATCGCATTCAGGCCGATTTTTACCATGCCGGGCTCGCCCCCGAGGAGCGCAATGCCAAACAAGAGGCCTGGATGGCCGGCCGTACCCGTATCATGGCCTGTACAAACGCCTTTGGCATGGGCATCGACAAGCCAGACGTACGCATCGTCGTTCACCTGACCTTACCCGAAAGCCTGGAGGCCTATTTTCAAGAAGCAGGCCGTGCCGGTAGAGACGGAAAAAAATCGTACGCCGTTTTACTGTACACGCCGGCCGACGCCGATACCCTGCGGTATTACCTGCGTGCCGCTTATCCGGACATGGAATTGATCAAACGGGTCTATCAGGCATTAGGCAGCTTCACCCAACTGGCCACGGGTGCCGGCGCCGGCGAAAGTTTTGATTTTGATTTCCCCCATTTTTGTCAAACGTACGGCCTCGAACACGGCCCGACACACGCAGCCCTTCGACTGCTGGAACAGGAAGGCTGGATTGCCCTGTTCGACACCGGCGGCTTGCCCGCGCGCGTACACATCGCAGCAGGCCGGGAGGCGCTTTATGATTATCAATTGCGGAATAAACAGGCCGATGTACTCACCAAAATTTTACTACGCGCCTACCCGGGTATCCAGCGCGATTTTACGGATATCAGTGTACTCAGTATGGCCAAATATTCCAATCTGCCGCTTGAAGTAGTGGAACTTACCCTCCAAATGGCACAAAAAGAAGGCATCCTGGACTACCAACCGCAAAAAGACAAACCGCAACTGACCTTCCTGCGGGCGCGGGTAGCAGCGGATAACCTGGACCTGAACACAACACTGTTTAATTTCAGGAAACAACGCGCCGAAGAACGGGTGGATCAGGCTATTCGTTATGCTGAAACACGCCGCTGTAGGAGCCAATTGCTGTTGGCCTATTTTGGCGAAACCGAAAGCGCCCCTTGTGGAATTTGCGACGTTTGCACTGGCCGGAATGCGTCAGATGTGCCCGCTGATGTTTTTGCCGTATTGGAAAGTAAAATCATTGCCGTGTTGCAACAGGAAAAGATGCCACTGGAAGGAGTTTTGAAAATTTTCCCACAGCGACAAAAAGATCAGGTAACCGCGGTAATAGGGTACCTTTTAGATGAGGAAATTCTGAAAACGGATGATGCCGGCAGACTTTTTGTGCCGGTCCGGGGCCAGGGCTGACTTTCGTCTCCCGTAGATTTTACCGATTTTTGCGGATTTTTTCTTCGAGCAACGACAAAAAATCCGTTTCACCGGATTGATGCAGCGTGATATGGGCCTTCCGGTAAAAAGGCTCTCTTTGTTGCAGCATTTTTGCCAGCCATGCTTCCAAATCCTGCCCGGAAAGACCTCGTAACAATGGCCGCGTGTCTTGGGCCGGCAAAAGCCGTGAAAGCAAGATATCCGGTGGGGCTTTCAGGTAAACCGTGATTCCCCGTGCATTCATCCATTCCATATTGTCGAAAAAACACGGTGTGCCGCCACCGGTCGCCACCACGGCAGCCGGCATCCCCTCCAGGCGACGCAGATATACGTGCTCCAATTCCCGGAAACCCGCTTCGCCGGATCGTTCGAAAATTTCAGTGATCGTGGCGGCTTCTCCCTGTTCAATTTGCCGGTCCAGGTCAATAAAAGCGACATTCAGGCGTTTCGCTAAACGAATGCCTAACCAGCTTTTGCCGCTCCCCATCGGTCCGAGGAGGAAAATCGTCATTTCGTCATTAGTCGTCATTAGTCGTCATTTCGTCATTGGTCGTCATTTCGTCATTGGTCGTCATTTCG